>JALZOI010000831.1 GCA_030857245.1 Myxococcota bacterium | reverse complement strand
CGGGTGCACGCTGCGCTCGGTGGCGGTGCCCGCGCTGCCGTGCCGGTCGCTCGCAGCGATCGCGCACGAGAATGCGATCGAGGGCTGCGTCCGCGAGGCCTACGGCGCCCTCGTGGCGACGTATCAGGCCGAGCGCGCCGCACCGGCGCTGCGCGCCGTGTTCCGTCGGATCGCCGCCGACGAGCGCCGGCACGCCGCCCTCGCCGAGGACGTCCACGCGTGGATCATGTCGCTGGCGACGATCGATGGCGCGACGCGGATCGGCATCACGAGCGCGCGTGATCAGGCGACCGTCGAGCTGTGCGCCAGCCTCGCGGCCGCGCCCGGG
The DNA here is from genome assembly GCA_030857245.1 of Myxococcota bacterium. Taxonomy (GTDB): domain Bacteria; phylum Myxococcota_A; class Polyangia; order Haliangiales; family Haliangiaceae; genus JABFXX01. The sequence continues at coordinate 2,750 of JALZOI010000831.1, read as the reverse complement.
TGTGCACCGCTCGGCATCCCCGGGGGCGCGCAGGCGGTCGCCCTCGCTGCCGCGTATTTCGGCTGATCCTGCCGAGCACCAGCCTGATATAGACGGCGGATGAGATCGCTCGCGCTCGCGCTCGCCGTGGCCCTCGGCGTCATGGCCGGTCCGGCCCACGCGTCGTTCATCAACTACAGCACGCGCGAGATCAACGTGAAGATCGTGTACTACGGTGCGCGGGCCTCGACGACGTCGACCGAGAACCTGACGTACGTGTACGGCAAGACGAACCCGGCTGCGAAGGGCAAGCTGATCCGGCTCGCGACCGAGGACGACCAGGATGCGACCGTGTTCTTCGACTTCCTGCCGCTGAGCCTCGGCGAGATCCGCGGCTTCAAGACGCGCCTCCACCTCTACACGGTCGCGACGGCCCCGGAATACAGCGCGTCCCGAGCGCTGATCTTGAAGGGGGTCGACGGCATCGTGTTCATCGCCGACGCCGATCCGGCGCACGCGAAGGCGAACGCCGCGAGCCTCGCGGAGCTCCAGCAACACCTCACGAGCCACGGCTACGCGTTCGACAAGCTGCCGGTGGTGCTCCAGGTCGTCGGGACGACTCGCAAGGGCGCGCGGTCAGCCGCCGTGGTCCAGCAGACGCTGGGGCTCACGGCGGTGCCGATGTTCGAGGCCATCCCGACGACGGGGGTCGGCGTGTTCGACACGCTCAAGGCGATCACCAAGCTCGTGCTCCTCGAGCTCAAGAAGGGCGCCGACGAGCCGCCCTCGAAGGCCGGCCGTGCCGGGGGCAAGGCACCGGCGAAGCAAGCGAAGGCGAGCGACGCCGCGCAGCCGCAGTCGCCGGCACCCGCACGCTGAGTTGTCCCCGCGGCGCGCAGACGCCCGCGGGCAGAACGGCAGAGCGCTCAGGTGCGCCAGCGTCGCAGCGCCGGGCGGATCAGCGCCACCGCGACCACCGCGGTGACCGTGAACATCAGCGGCACGACGAGCGCATCGCGGATCCTCCGACGAAGTCGTGCTCGCGCGGCGGCCCTGGGGGACGGCGGCCGCCTCAACGTGAACGCGGACGGTGCGGCTCGCGACGAGCCCCACCCGGGCGGATCACTCGCCGGAAATGATTCGAGGCTCGCCTCGTCGACCCGATCCCAGTCCGGGGCACGCTCCATGAGTAGGCACCGTGCATCCCGGATGCCGCGGCACTCTCACCGTGCGTGGCGCAGACCTCGCTCCATCAGGGTTCCCACGAGCAGGGTCACGAATGCGATCACCAGACCTGCCAGCACCGTTTCCATGCGGTCACTGATTCACGTCGCATGCGCGCCACGTGCCTGCCGGAAGCGGCGCAGGCCACGCTCCCCGGGCGTTCACGCGGCCCGCTCTCCGGAGCTCAGTTGAGGCGGTCGCGCTCGACCATGTACGCGAACGGCACGATGCGGCCGAGCGGCTGGCTGTACGCGGTGCCCATCTTGAGCCGCGCGCGGCCGGTGGCGGCGAGGGCGGCGCGGACCGTCGCGTGGGCCGCGACCTTCGCCGAGACCGCGCGGGCGATCAGCTGGTAGTGGGGCAGGGAGGCGACCTCGATCGCGGCGCCCCGATAGGTGAAGGACCCCTCGCGACGGCCGCGACGGCGGCGCAGCCGGATCGTGGGATCGGCGACGTAGCCGGCGCGTTCGTCGTCGGAGAACTTGAGGGCCTCGTAGAAGACGTGGAGCGACGGGTACGTCGCGCCGTCGAGCTCGAACGGCGTCGCGGCCTCGGTGGCGAGCGGCTCCCCCGTGATCATCTGGGTCTTGCCTTGGAGCGCGAGTCGGCCAGCCGTCACCGCGCGGCGCGCGACGTGGCGCGCATCCGGGCCGTGCTGGAGGTAGCGATTGCGCGCGAGGAAGGCGTCGACGTCGGCGTCGCTGACGTCGACGAGCTGTGATGCGTAGAGCACGCCTTCGAGGCGCGGGTCGAAGGGATCGAGCTCCGCGAGCGCGTCGGCCGGCGGCTTGCGGAGCGCACTCGCGATCGCCACCTCGGTCATCGCTCCGCTCCGGGCACGGTGGTGGGGGACCAGCGCTCGCCGATCACGCCGGGCACCGCGGACGCACGAGCCGGGCGATCGCAGGACGCGAGCCCCATCCCGCCTGGCGTGCCCACGAACATGCCAGCCAGCTTACATGGCGTGCATGCCGGCCGGGAGCTCCCGGGCTTCGTGCTTGTCCCGCCGCGGGCGTTCCGGTATGCGTCGCCGGATGGTGTCGGCGTGTCTGGACGACGTACGGGTGCAGGCGTTCGTGAGCGCCCGGCTCCCTGCCGAGGCGCGACGCGAGATCGAAGATCACGTCGACGACTGCGCCAGCTGCCGCGCGCTGCTCGTCGCGCTGGTCCGCACCACCGCGCCGGTCGCCGGGCCGCGCTGGCAGCCCGGCGATCGCGTGGGCCGCTATCGCGTCGGGGCCTCGATCGGCCGCGGTGCCATGGGCGAGGTGTTCCGCGGCGAGGATCTCGAGCTCGGACGGCCGATCGCGCTCAAGCGCCTCCACCCGACCACGGACGACGCCGACGCCCGCGCGCAGCTGCTCCGTGAGGCCCGCGCCGCCGCCCAGCTCCAGCACCCGAACGTGCTCGCGGTCTACGAGATCGTCGACGATGGGGACGCCGCGGTGCTCGCGACCGAGTGGGTCGATGGCGTGACGCTGCGCGAGTGGCTCGCCGCGCGCGCGCGACCGTGGCGGGACATCGTCCGCGTCGTCGCGGGCGCCGGC
>JALZOI010000830.1 GCA_030857245.1 Myxococcota bacterium | reverse complement strand
GGCCCGAGGGCCGCCTCCCAGATCCGTGGGTCCTGCTCGGCGGCGTCGGGCCCCGGCCGCGCGGTGGCGTACGCGATCGCGTGCTGGCCGCGGACTCGCAGGGCGGCATCGCAGACCACCGCCTTGCAGCTCTGCGTTCCGAGATCGAGGCCAACCACGAGCATGCGAGGATGGTAGTACAAGCCGTGAACTTCTTCGGGCACGCCGCGGTCGCGAGCTGGACTTCGGTCGTCCCCGCGGTCGTGCTCGGCGCGATGCTGCCGGACTTCGCCACGATGTCGGGCTCGCGACTCGCCGCCGATGCCGCGCACGACGCCGACCTCGCGGCCGGCATCGCTCTCCACCACGCGACCGACGCCGCCTTCCACCGGCTCCCTGTCGTGCTCGGCCTGATGCGCGAGCTCGACGCGCTGCTCGCCGAGGGCGACTGCGCCCGCGGCCCGCGTCGCGCCGTCGCGCACATCGGCGTCGAGTTGCTGCTCGACGGCGTGCTCGTCGACGACCCCGGCTATCGAGCCGCGTACACCGCCGCCCTCGCCCACGATCCCACCATCACGTGGCGGGATGGCGACGACCCCGCGCGCTTCGAGCACCTGCTCACGCGGCTGCGCGCGCACGGCGTGCCCGACGACCTCCGCGACCCCGTGGCGATCACGCAACGCCTCGCGCGCGTGCTCGGCCATCGCCCGCTCCTCGCGCCCTCGGCCGCCGACCTCCGCGTGATCGGCGCCGCCCTCGTCACGTACCAGCCGCGCGTCGCGGTCGCCGCCCCCACGATCCTGCGCGCCCTCCGCGCCGGGCTCGCCTGAGGATTGGCCGCCAAGGCCGCCATGGCCGCCATGGATCCGATCGAGGCCGGCGTTCGGCTGAACGCGCGACGTGCAGCTGAACACGCTCTCCCCCCATGATCCTTGGCGTCCCTTGGCGGCCTTTCCTCTTCTTCTCCTCGTCTGCTGCTCAGCGCGCGAGCGCGATCCGGTACGCGTGGTGGATCTTGGTGTCCCGGAAGTCCGGCGGGATCGTGGCGTGGGTCTGGTCGACGATGGTCGCGCCGGCGGGGGCCCACTCGAGCTTGAAGCGGCGGCGGTTCGTCGAGAACCAGATGGTGTCCGCGACGCCGGCGACATCGTCGAGGAGCGCGGCGTGATCGCGCTGGACGTCCCACGTGTAGTCCATGCGCTTGGAGTTCGAGAAGGTCGGCGGATCGACGACGACGAGGTCCCAGCGGCGGCCGGCGCGGCGCGCCTCGACGAGGAACTCGCGGACGTCGGAGTGCACGAGCTCGCTGGTCAGCTGGTTGAGCGCGAGGTTCTCGCCCGCCCACTCGAGGTACGTCTTCGACAGATCGACCGTCGTCGTCTGCATGCCGACGCTGGCGCAGTGGACCGAGAACGAGCCCGTGTACGCGAACAGGTTGAGCATCGTCGTGGCCTCCTCGGTGGCCACCTTCGCGCGCGTGATCCGGTGATCGAGGAACAGGCCGGTGTCGACGTAGCCACCGAGGTTGACGCGAAACGCGTGACCGCCCTCGTGCACGGTGCGCCAGACATCCTCGGCGAGCCGCTCGTACTGGTGACCCTCGCGGCGGCCCACGAGCCGCTCGCGCTGCTTGACGAAGGCCTCGGTCGCACCGAGCGCTTCCTTCGCCGCGCCGACCATGTCGTCGAGCCAGGCCTCGCCGCCGCCGCGCTGCCCGGCCTCGTCGAGGTGGCGGTAGTCGTTGATCACGAGCGCGCCCTCGTAGGTGTCGACCGTGATCGGCAGCTCGGGGATGTCGCGGTCGTAGACGCGCCAGCACGTCACGTGCTCGCGCCGCGCCCACTTGCCGAGGTGGCGCGCGTTCTTGCGGATGCGGTTGGCGAGGACCTGCGTCTGCATCAGACCCCCGCGACCCCGCGCCCGCTGCGCACGCGATATTCGAGCGTGACGGCGCGGCGCGCCTGCGGCGGCAGCTCGACGGTCCACGTGACGAGGCCGCGCTCGTCGACCACGCGCGCGGTGATCTGCGGGATCGCCTCGCCGCCCGGCTGGTCGTCGGCGGCGAGCCGGTAGGCGTCGGGCGCGGCGAGCTGGATCTCGACCTGCTCGACCTCGGAGACCGGCACGCGCTCGGTGACCACGACCTCGCGGCGGGCCGGGCCGAGGTTCGACAGCCGCACCGCGACCCGCACGGTCTCGACGTTCCAGCCGCCGAGCAAGCCAGCGTCGTCGCGCTCGCGGACCTCGTCGCGGTGCACGCGGACGTCGGCCTCGGGTCCGAACCCGAGCTCGAAGCGCTCGTTCGGAGCGACGAAGCCGACCTCGGCGCGCCCGACGTAACCCGCCGCCATGATCAGATCGACGGGTCCGGCGAGCAGCGGCAGCATGCCGGTGTTCGCGAGCTGCGCGCGCAGGTGCACCCACGGCGAGCGCAGCGGGATGGCGACGAGCGCGAGCTGCGCTGCCGCCGTGAAGCTGCCGACCGGGATCCGGTGCGGCGCGCCATCCGCTTCGACCGTGCTGCGCGGCGCCGTGAGCACGAGCCCGAGGCCGCCATCGTCGATCCCGGGGACCTGCGCGGCGCCGCCGCCGAGTCCCGGGGTGTGGTGCTCGTGATCGCGCAGCTCGACGACGACGGCGTCGGGGCGCCGGCGGGTCCGCAGCTCGTCGTCCACGAGTCCGGGCGGTTCGACCCCGAGCGACGGCCGCTCGAGCGAGCAGGTCAGCGCGACGTCGCGCCAGGCCTCGCCCGTCGCCTGCCAGACGCACGCGGTGGTCTGCCACTCGACGCGCCCCGCGGCGCGATCGAGCACCGCGCGGTGATACGGCCGCCATGCCGCGCCGGGCACGACGTACGAGAGCGTCAGCACGACGTCGGTCGCCTGCTCGGCGATCACGTCGAGCACGAGTCGCGCGGCGTCCTGACCCGCGGCCTGCTCGGCCTGCTCGATCCGGACCTCGAGGCGGGCGAGCGCCTCGACGGCGTCGGCCGTCGCGAGCCCGGCATCGACCCGCCGGATCCGTGCCGCGGCCTCGATCTCGTCGAGCTCCGCGAGCTGCGCGCCGGCGGCACCGGCAGACGTGCCGCGGGTCGCGGCCACCGCGAGATCGTGGAG
>JALZOI010000829.1 GCA_030857245.1 Myxococcota bacterium | reverse complement strand
ACCGCGCAGGGCACGGTCTCGCCCCCGCATCAGCCGTGGCCGTGACCGCCGGCGCGTGTCCGTGCGGCAGCGGCCTCGACGAGGCGACGTGCTGCGCGCCGCTGCTCGCGGGTGACCCAGCGCTGACGGCGGTCGCGCTGATGCGCTCGCGCTACACCGCCTACGTGCGCGGCGCGATCGATCACGTGGTCGCCACCCACGACGTGGCGACGCGCGCCACGCTCGACGTCGCCTCGGCCACGCGGTGGTCCAAGGAGACGACCTGGGTGGGTCTCGAGATCGTCGCGACCGAGCACGGCGGCGCCACCGACGACACCGGCGTCGTCGAGTTCATCGCGCGCGGCGTGACCAACGGCGCGCCGTTCGCGCAGCACGAGCGCTCGCGGTTCTCCCGGATCGACGGTCGCTGGTACTACAGCGACGGCGCCATCGTCCGCGCGCAGGCCAAGCGCGCGGCGACACCCGGCCGCAACGATCCATGTCCGTGCGGCAGCGGCACGAAGTACAAGCGCTGCCACGGCGCGTGACGACGACGTCGAGGGCCGCTCGCGACGCTGGCTCCCTGCCCGGGTGCCCGGCTGCCCGCCGCCCGGTGCGGAGAAAGCCCACCCACATCGCGCCGCTTGCGCCGGCCCCCGCTCCGCGGGAACATGCGGCGTGGGCGGTCACGAGCGGTTCGGGGCGTACGAGGTGCACGAATGCCTCGGGTTCGGCGGCATGGCCTCGGTGCACCGCGCGACGATCGCCATCGGCGCCGGCGTGATCCGCGAGGTCGCGCTCAAGCGGCTGCTGCCGCAGCTCGCCGATGACAAGACGTTCGTCGATGACTTCGTGCGCGAGGCCAAGCTCGCCGCGCAGCTCCATCACCCGGGCATCGTCCGCATCCTCGAGCTCGGGCGCAGCGGCTCGACGTACTTCATCGCGATGGAGCTCGTCCCCGGCCAGCCCCTGCTCAAGCTGCTGCGCGCGGCGTACACCGCCCGCGTGACGACCCCGATCGGGGTGGTCGTCGCGATCCTCTCCGAGCTGCTCGATGCGCTCGATTACGCGAGCACGGCGTGCGATGCCGACGGGGACGCGCTCGAGATCGTCCATCGCGACCTCTCGCCGTCCAATTTGATCGTCACCGACGAGGGGCACGTCAAGATCATCGACTTCGGCGTGGCCAAGTCGCTGACCGGGAAGTTCATGACGAACACCGGCGCGATCAAGGGGAAGCTCTCGTACATGGCCGTCGAGGCGCTGACCGGCAGCGCGATCGATCGCCGCGCCGACATCTTCTCCATCGGCGTCGTCGCGTGGGAGCTGATCACCGGGCGCCGGCTGTTCCAGGGCGCGAACGAGCTCGCCGTCATCACCAAGCTCCGCGCCGGCGCGAGCGAGCTGCCGTCGACGTACAGCGCCGCGTGCCCGCCCGAGCTCGACGAGATCGTGATGCACGCGCTGTCGCTCGATCGCGAGCACCGCTGGCCGAGCGCGGCGGTGATGAAGCGCGCGCTCGATACCCTGCGCCGCACGTACCGCGACGGCGCGCGCGAGGTCGCCGCCTGGAAGCACGGCCTCCTGCCGCCGGCGCCACTCTTCGAGGAGCTCGTGACGGTCGATCTCTCGACGCGCGATCTGATCGCCGAGCCCTCGGGGCGCGGCCTGATGCCGTTCCAGATCGAGCGCGCGAGCCTCACCGACGTGGACGCGCATGCGCCCGAGCCCGAGCTCGCGACCGAGATCACGCACGACACGATGATCACGACGCCGCCCCGCCGCGACGAGTGCTAGCGTTCGCGGCATGGATGGAGCGTTCTGGCAGGCGCGCTGGCAGGAGCGCCGGATCGCGTTTCACGAGGGCCGACCGAACACGTACCTCGAGCGCCACGTCGGGCAGCTCGCGGGCGCGCGGCGCGTGCTCGTCCCGCTGTGCGGCAAGGCCGACGATCTCGCGTTCCTCGCCGGGCGCGGCCACGAGGTCGTCGGGGTCGAGCTCGTCGAGACGGCGGTGCAGGAGTTCTTCGCGGACCACGGGCTGACGCCGACGCGCACCGAGCACGCCGGCTTCGTCGAGTACGCGGCGGGACCGATCCAGCTCTACGCCGGCGACCTGTTCGCGACGACGCGCGAGCTGCTCGGCCCGGTCGATGCGATCTACGATCGCGCCGCGATCGTCGCGCTGCCGCCCGAGCTCCGCGTCCGCTACGCCGCGCACCTCCGGGCGGTCGCGCCCCCGGGCACGCGGGTCCTCGCGATCACGTTCGAGTACCCGCAGGAGCTGGCGGCGGGCCCGCCGTTCTCGGTCGACGAGGCCGAGCTCCGCACGCTCTACGCCGGCGCGACGATCGAGCTCCTCGATGAAGGCCCGGATCCGCGGGTCCGCGAGGGCATGCCGCCCGCGCTCGAGCGCTGCTTCCTGATCCGGTTGTGAGGGTGCCGCGGCGGTGCTGCGGCGCACGCAGCGTGAGCTGCGGTACGAGCGCTGCGGCGGTGCGCGCGACGGTCGCCGATAGATCCGGCCGGCCGGATCTATGGAGCTGAACCGGCGTCGATGTCGGGTTACCTGGGAGCCCATGTCCCGCCTCTCGCTCGTCGCCGCGCTGCTGTCGCTGTCGTCGCTGTCGTCCGGCGCCTGTGGCGGCGACGACGCCCCGACCGCCACCATCGCGTTCGATCTGGGGAGCCCGCTCGCCGGCGCGACGTTCTGGGATGTGCCGTTTCCGTCGGACCTCCGGCTGACCGCCGAGGGTCGGCCCGATCTCGCCGGGTTCCCGAACCCGCGCAACCTGCCGGTCGTGGTCGACCTGCTGACGACCGCGGCCGAGCGGGCCGGCTTCCCGGTGATGCCGATCGCGTGGTTCCGCTTCACCGCCACGCCGCCGACCCACGCGATCGATCGCGTGATCGCCGCGGAGCCCACCGCCGACGCGCTGCTCGTCGATATCGATCCGGCGTCGCCCGAGCGCGGCACGCTGTACCCGCTGGTCGCGCAGACGCTCGTCGACGACGTCTTCACGGCGACCGGCCTGGTCGCGGTCGCGCCGCGCCCCGGCATCGTGCTGCGCGCCGACACCCGCTACGCGATCGTGCTGCGGAAGAGCTTCGCACCCGACGTC
>JALZOI010000828.1 GCA_030857245.1 Myxococcota bacterium | reverse complement strand
AAGAACGCGAACGGAGCACCAACGACGACTACCGCATCGAGAAACAAAAACCGCAACCAGTCACCAAGCGAGGTCGATGGGGAGATGTAGTTGTCGTTGATGGGTGAATGTAATTGACGTCAAGCAATCCGTCGCCGTGACCTTGAAGTGATACCCGTGCAGATGGATCGGGTGGTGGTCCATTGGACCGAGGTTGCCGATGCGGATCCGGACGAGGTCACCCGGCTCGGCGACGAGCGGCTCGGTGCCCGGGAACGCCTTGTGGTTGAACGTGAGGACGTTGAAGTCGCTCATCGCGAGCGGGTCGGGACGCTTCGCACCGATCGGGATCAACCACTCGTGCGCCATCAGCGAGTAGTCGCGCACCTTACGCGCCGCGGGACGCTTCGGATGGACGACGATCATGCCGACCATGCCGAGCGCGATCTGGACCATCTCGTCGAAGTGCGGGTGGTACATGAACGTCCCCGCCTCGACCATCGTGAGCTCGTACTTGAACGTTTCGCCGACGGGAATCGCTTTCTGCGTGAGCCCGGCGACGCCGTCCATGCCGGCCGGAACGAGCATGCCGTGCCAGTGGACACTGGTCGCCTCGGGCAGCTTGTTCGTGACGTAGATGCGGACCTTGTCACCCTCGACGCACTCGATCAGGGGGCCCGGCGTCCCGCCGTTGTAGCCCCAGGCTTCGATCACGAGCCCCGGCGCAATCTCGTGCGTCACCGACTCGGCGATGAGATGGAAGATCTTCCAGCCGTGCTTCTTCTCGAACGGCAGCGTTCGACCATTCGGCATGACAACCGGCGTGTAGTTCTCGCCCGCAACGGCGCGGCCCTTCGTGAGCTTCCCGTTCCCGACGGGTGTCGACACGGCATGCGCGGCTCCCTGCGCGTTCCCGTGACCCGCATGCGGTGATTGCGGCGCCTGCGCTGCAGCCTGCTTGGCGCGTGCGAGGATCGCTGCGCTCGCAGCGAGACTGGATCCAAGAAGTGTGCGTCGGCTGATCATGTTCAGTGTCCTTCGTTCGTCGCAGAGCGTGATGAAGCTGGGGCGGCTCGTCAGTTCCCGATCGGGGCATCGCGCCGCGTGCAAGCGCTCGTGCATCTGCCGAGGCGCGCCAGAACCGGCGCATCGCGTCGATGTACTGACGGCCGGCATCGATGAGGTCGCGCCGCGACGAGAGCAGCTCGAAGGTCGATGCGTTCATCGCGTTGTACTGCTTCAGTGTTTCGTTGACGAGGCGCTGACGCTGCGGCAGTACGACATCGCGAAGGTGCCGAGCTTCCGCGTATGCGCCGAGCACGCGCTGGCGAACTTCACGCGTGCGCGCTCGCAGCTCGACCGCCGTCGCGATCGCCTCGTTGCGAGCTCGACGCAGCTCTGCGTTCGCCCGCGCACGCGGTCCCTGCTGCTGGTTGAACAGAGGGATGCCGAGGCTGAGCGCAGGCCCCGCGCCCCACTCCCCACCGGCTGCGCGATCGGCGGCGACTCCGACCCCGAGCTCCGGCAACCACGAGCGCAGCCTTGCGATGCCGATCCGCCCCGCCGCGGCTTCGGCTTCAGCGCGGAGTGCGGCGATGTCGAGGCTGCTCGCGATCGCGTCCCGTTCGAGGGAGTCGAGCGCCGGCATTTCCGCGGGCAGGTCCGCGAGGCGCGTCTCGATCGTCCACTTGGTTTCCGCCCCCGAGAGGCCGAGCACGTCGTTCAATGGTTCCCGGCGAGCTTCGGCTTCCACTTGCGCGCGTCCAAGGTCGATGCGCGCTTGCTCGCGCTGGTCGCGCTCACGAATCAGCGCTACTTCGGCGATGTTGCCTGCAGCGAACTGTCGCTCGGCGATATCAGCCGATGCAGCAGCGGCATCGAACGCCGTCTGCCGAAGCTCGAGCTCCTGCTGGGCGGCGATCACATCGAGATATGCACGCTCGGCGCGCGCGACGAGCTCGACGGTTGCAGCGACAGCCCGAGCCCGGGAGGCCTCCAGGCCGGCGCGAGCCACGCCCCGCCGCTGAGGTAGCTGAATGAGATCGAGAATGTCCTGCGTGACATCGAGCTCGATCTCATCGATGCCGCCATTCGAGAGCTTGGTCTCGATGTCCACTTCCAGAGGAGAGAGGACCGTCGCCGCCGCGATGTCGCTCGCTGCAACGCCGAGCTGATCGTACTGGGCCTGAAGCCGGCGATTCGTGGCGAGCGCGACGCGAACGACGCTGTCGCGATCGAGCGGCTTCTGCAGTAATGACGCAACTGCCGCAGGGACGCGTGGGTCCGCATCCTCGTGCCACATGGCGCCGACACCGACACGCCGTTCGATCTCTCGATCCACGGGACCGAAGACGGACGTGTTCGATGGGACGCATCCAGCAGTGAGAATCAGCGCGAGCGCCTGCGACTTCATCAGGGGTGTCCTTCGTGTCCTTGGTGCGCGGGCGGAGGCGTTTGCTCCGGGGGTTCCGTGCCCGGCGCCGTGTTCGACGCAGGCGGCTTGGCTTGCTTACGCGGCTGGTTCGGCGGCTTGGTCGGCGCAGGCTTCTTCGGAACCGGCTGTGTCTTCGCGGGCTCGGTCTTCGCGGGCTTCCTCTTCCCCGGTTCGGTCTACGTCGGTGCAGGGGTCCCGTGTCCTCCCTGGTGACCGCTGTGGTCTGGCGCTGGCGTCCGTGGCGCCGCACCGTGAGTCGAGTGGTCCGTGGTGGTTGGCGGCGGAGTCGTCTGGCGCCCTGGCGTCGACACGTCGGCGACTCCGTGGCGCAACGCCGCAGGAGGTCCCGCGAGCCGACCGATGGGTGCGTCAGGATTCGCGGGATGCTGCGCGCTCGTCGTCATGCCCTGCGGTGCGCATCCGGCGAGCAGCGCGAAGACCAGAGCCTTCATGATGATTTCGACATCTCGCACGTACCGGCAGAGAAGTGCTGCGCGTCCATGCGGAGCTCGCCCTGAAGCTTTGCGACGTCAGCACCGTTCGCAACGAACGTGATCTTCGCGGCGTAGTCCCGATCCCTGTTGAAATTTGAGGTGGCGGTCAAACCGACCCCGAGAGGATTCTCGGGGCTCAAAACCGGAGAGACCGCCATGAAGAAGACTGCCAGGAAGACACGACCGACGGAAGC
>JALZOI010000222.1 GCA_030857245.1 Myxococcota bacterium | reverse complement strand
CGGTGCGGCATGTACCGACCTGTTTGCAGCTCTCGCCTCGAGGTGGGAGGCGTCGCAAGATTCTGAATTGATTTATGTTCCTGTCATAGTCATGGTTTGTCTGAAAACGGACTTGAAAGTCGTTTTCAAATCATCGAGGATGCATGCATGTCGCACCGCATCGCCGCGCTCGCTCTCGTCACCGCGGTTGGTTGCGGCAGCGAGTCCACGCCGGGCGCCGACGCGACGGCTGACAGCTTCGATCGCTCCGCCTTGCTGGCGCACCTCGGCAGCAACGTGCTGCTGCCGATCCAGGCCGCGTTCGACGCGCAGGCCGCCGCGCTGCCGGCGGCGATCACCGCGTACTGCGACGCCCTCGACGCTGGCTCGGCGGCCGAGGCCCGCACCGCCGCGTACGCGGCGTGGGGTGGCGCGATGGATGCGTGGGAGCGCGCCGAGGCGCTGCTGATCGGTCCCTCCGCGATGGACAACAAGACGCTGCGCGATCGGATCTACGCGTGGCCGTTGCTCCAGCCGTGCGGGCTCGATCGCGACACCGCCTCGCGCTGGGCGGATCCGGCGAGCTACAGCATCGCGACGAAGCTCGCGAACGTGCGCTCGCTGTCCGCGATCGAGTATCTCCTGTTCACCACCAGCACGACGCACACGTGCGTGTCGGAGCCGGTGGGCTGGTCCGCGCTCGCCGCGGATCTGCCGCGCGCACGCTGCCGGCTCGCCGCCGCGATCGCGGTCGATGTCGCCGCCGCGGGAGCGAGCCTCCACGCGTCGTGGCGCGCCGATGGCGGCGACTACGTCGGCGTGCTCGCCCGCGCCGGGCGCGGCTCCTCGATCGCGAGCGCGCAGGAAGGCGTCAACCGCGTCTCCGACGGTTTGTTCTACGTCGACCGCATGGTCAAGGACATGAAGCTCGGCGAGGCCGCCGGCGTCACGTCGAACGTGTGCGGCACCGTGCAGGAGCCCTGCATGCGCGAGGTCGAGCTCCAGTACGCCGATCGCGGCAGCTTCGCGATCCGCAGCAACCTCGCCGGCCTCCGCCAGGCGTTCACCGGCACCACCGATGCCGCCGACGGTCCCGGCTTCGATGACTTCCTCCGCGCGGTGGGCAGCGGCGAGCTCGCAGATCGGATGACCGCGAACCTCGACGCCGCGGTCGCGAAGGCGAACGCGATGCCCGACAGCTTCATGGGCGCGCTGACGGACAACTACGCCGCGGTGGTCGCGACCCATGCCGCGATCAACCTCTTCACCGACGATCTCAAGAGCCAGTTCCTCACCGTGCTGGCCCTCGATATTCCCGACGATGTGGCGGCTGATAACGACTGAGCGGCAGCCTCGACGCGGTGCAGTCCTCGCTCGTGCGCGCACGACGTGGGTCCTGCTCGCGCTCGGGTTGACCGCAAGCGTCGCGATCGCGCAGCCGGCAGCGCCGCCCGAGCCTACGCAGCCGCCCGCGGCCGAGGTCACCGAGCAGGTCGAGCCGGCGCCGCCGCCGCCGGCACCCGAGCCGACGCCCGCCGACCCGCAGGCCGGTAACGAGCAGGCCGCCGACGAGACGATCGAGATCGTCGATCGCGCACCGCCGGGGGCGCGCGCGGAGCTCACGGCCGACACGCTCGAGCGCGACGAGCACGACGATCTCCACAAGGTGCTGCGCGGGATCGCCGGCGTCTACCTCCGCGACGAGGATGGCTATGGCCTGCGCCCGAACATCGGGATGCGCGGCGCGGCTGCCGACCGCAGCGCGAAGATCACGCTGATGGAGGACGGCGTGCTGATCGCGCCGGCGCCCTACACGGCACCGGCTGCGTACTACGTGCCGCTCGTGACCCGGCTCTCGCGCATCGAGGTCACGAAGGGGCCGTCCGCGATCCGCTTCGGCCCGAACACGGTCGGCGGCGCTGTCGATCTCATCAGCGAGCCGCTCCCCGGCGAGCGCATGGGCTACGTCGACGTCGCGGGTGGCAGTGACCTCTACGGCAAGCTCCACGCCCGCGCGGCCGAGCGTCGTGCCCGCTGGGGCGTGATGGCCGAGTACGTCAAGCTCCGCACCGACGGCTTCAAGGAGCTCGACAACGGCGACACCACCGGCTTCGACAAGGACGACGTCTCGCTGCTCGGCCGCGTGATGTCCGAGGCGTCGGCGGCGACGTACCACCAGCTCGATCTCCGGCTCGGCTACGGCGAGGAGACGTCGCACGAGACGTACACCGGCCTCTCCGACGTCGACTTCGCGGCCTCGCCGCAGCGCCGCTACCTCGGCTCGCAGCTCGACGAGATGACCTGGGACCACTGGCGGATGCGCGCCACCCACCGCGTCGACGTCGGCTCCCACACGCGGATCGAGACCGCCGCCTACCGCCACAAGTTCCACCGCGCGTGGGGCAAGGTCGATGGCTTCGTCGGCCAGCGCGACTTCTACGATCTCCTCGCGCGGCCGATGGCCGGCGCCAACGCGATCTACTCCGCGATCCTCAAGGGCGAGGCCGACACGTCGAGCCCCGAGGAGCAGCTGATCCTCGGCACCAACGATCGGCGCTTCACGTCGCAGGGCATCCAGACCGTGCTCGCCACCGAGCAGTCGACGGGCCCGATCAAGCACCACGTCGACGCCGGCGTTCGCATCCACTTCGATCGCGCCGATCGGCGGCGCTACGAGGACGCCTTCGACATGACCGGGGGCGAGCTCGCGCGTTCGAGCCGGCCGCGCCAGCTCGTCGTCGACTCGCGCGCCGAGACCATCGCGCTCGCGACGTTCGCGGAGGACCGGCTCCACTACAAGCGCCTCGAGCTCTCGGTCGGCGCGCGCCTCGAGCTGATCGACTACCGCTTCGTCGATCAGATGACGCGCGAGAAGCACGAGGGCGACTATGCCGTGCTGATCCCGGGCGCCGGCCTCGAGTACCACGTCACCGACGAGGCGAGCGTGCTCGCCGGCGTGCACCGCGGCTTCGTGCCGGTCGCGCCGTCCGCGGATGCCGGCATCCGCCCCGAGGCGAGCATCAGCTACGAGGCGGGCGGGCGCTGGCGCGGGCACATCCTCAACGCCGATCTGATCGGCTTCGTCAGCGACTACTCGAACCTCAAGGGCTCGTGCACGCTCGCCGCGGGCTGCACCGAGGTCCAGGAAGGGCAGGAGTACAACGGTGGCGAGGTCCTCGTGTGGGGCGCCGAGGCGCAGATCGGCGGCGAGCTGCCGCTCCACGAGCGCCGCAAGATCTCGCTGCCGTTCGCGCTCGCGTACACGTTGACGCGCTCGAGCTTCCAGCACTCGTTCGCCTCGGAGTTCGGTGGCTGGGGCACGGTCGAGGAGGGCGACGAGCTGCCGTACCTGCCGCGCCACCAGCTCGCGGTGTCGGCGTCCGCGAAGACGCCGCGGTACGAGGTCGGCGCGAGCGCGCGCTACCAGGGTGCCGGCCGCGACGTCGCGGGGCAGGGCGAGATCGCCGACACCGAGCGCACCGCCGCGCTGTTCACCGTCGATCTCTCCGTGCATGCCCGGCTCCACGCGCTGGCCGAGCTCTACGCGACCTGCAGCAACCTGCTCGACGAGCAGGTCATCATCTCCCGCCGCCCCTACGGCGCGCGGCCTAACCCACCCCGGATGTTCGCCATCGGCTACAAGGCGCGCTTCTAGGGCTCCCAGGACCTTCGTATGAAACACCTCGTCAGCCTTGCACCCTCGCTCTCGCTCCTCCTGTTCGCAGCCGCCTGCGGCGACAACATCACCGGCTCCGGCCTGACGCCCGACGCGGGCACGGCCGACGCGGCGCCCGACGCGCCGCCGCAGCCGTTCGTCAAGCCGACCGCCGTCGCGGTCCCGCTCTCGGTGGCCGGCACCGACGAGCTGCTCGGCGCCGCCGCGGGCCCGAACGGCTCGTTCTACGCCGTCGGGTTTCGCTCCGCGACGCACGAGGCAACCTCGGATCGCGAGCTGGTGCTCGTCAAGCTGACGGCCGCGGGCGCGCTCGACACCACGTTCGGCGGCGGTGACGGCATCGCGAGCCTCAACGTCCAGGTCGGCACGAACGGCGAGGTGTGGCGCAGCATCGTGGTCCAGCCGGACGGCAAGATCGTCGTGCTCGGCACCGTCGAGGACGAGGTGAACCCGCTCGATCGCGATGCCGCGCTCGTGCGCTTCGATGCCACCGGCGCGGTCGACACCACGTTCGGGACCGCGGGCACCGCCATCGTCCGCCTCGATCTCAACACCGGCCTCGTCAACGGCACCGCGGTCTTCACCGGCGCCGACGCGCCATGGGGCCTCGCGGTCACCGCCGCCGGCAAGCTCTACATCCACGCCGCGCAGCGCACCGAGCTGCTCGACAACGGCCTGCCGCGCACCGACACCGACTTCGCCGTCGTCCGCCTCAACGCCGACGGCACGCTGGACACCGACTTCGCGACCGGCGGCAAGTACACGCTCGACATCCTCGGCTCGAGCGCGAGCGTCCGCGGCATCAACGTGCTGGCGGATGGCAGCGTCGTGGCGAACGGCTACGCGAGCTCCTCGGCGACGGGTGACACCGTGCAGCCGGTCGTCTTCATGCTCGACAGCGCGGGCGCTCCGGTCACGACGTTCGCCGAGCAGGGCCTGTTCCACGACGTCGTCATGCAGTTCTTCACCGAGGTCTACGCGATCGCGGTGCAGCCCGACGGCAAGCTCGTGACCGCCGGCTACGGCCGCAACGCGTCGGGCGACACCAACGACTACGTCTCGATCCGGTTCACGGCCGCGGGCGCGATCGACACCTCGTGGGGCACCGGCGGCAAGTTCGTCTACGACCCGACGGGGACGAACGTCGCGGACAACAACCGCCACGTCATCGCGCTGCCGGGGAACCGGACGGCGCTGATCGGTAGCGCGGGCGCCGCGAACGCGACCTCCGACGCCGTCGTCGCCGTGCTCACCCCGAGCGGCGCGCTCGACACCGGCTTCGGCACGGGGCTCCTCAGCTACGAGCTCGGCAGCAACGACGCGTTCTGGGGCGGCGCGGTGTCAGCCGATGGCAGCAAGGCGATCTTCGTCGGCTTCAAGGGCGGCGGCACGACGCCGAGCGCGACCTCGAACGACGACTCGCACGTCATGATCCTGCCCATGCCTTGAGAGCACGCGCGACGTGCGCGGCGTCGTCTCGGATGCCGAAACAAGCGGCCGTGGCACCTCGCCGCCTCGCTTCGGCTCAGCACCACGGCCTCGAAGGTTGCCGGGCGCCGCCCATGAGACGCCTCGCTTCATCTCACGTGCGGCGCGACCGGCGTAGCCGTACGTCAGGCCAGGAGAGGCGCCGCTTCGGCGGTCTCGGACTGGACCTGCTTGTGCGGCTCGCGCTCGAGCAGCATCTCGAACATCGCGATCAGCTCGTTGCCGAGCGCGGCGAGCTCGTCCTTGTTCATCATCTTGCGAACGATCGGGAAGAGCTGGTCCTCCTCCTCGTCGTGCGCGTGATGGCGAACGGATTCCTTGAGCACCTTGAGCTTCGCGTCGAAGTGCTCGTCGTCGACGTCGAGCGCGATCATGTCGGCGAGCAGGCGCTTCGCCGCGAGGTGCTCCTCGGTTGCCTCGATGAGCTGCTCGTGCGTCCGGTCCGCCATCACCGCTGGATAGAAGATCTTCTCCTCGATCGTCGCGTGAGCGGCGAGGTTGTCGGCGAGCTCGATGAACAGCGCGCGCTTCTCCTCGGGGTCCTCCGAGTCCTCGATCTCGTCGATCAACGACTCGACTTCTGCATGCTGGGCCGCCAGCAACTCCAGCGCGTCGATGGTGTCGTTCTTCATGCCCGACGATGGTGCAGCGCTCGTGCCACGGCTCACACATCGCGAGGTGCGAGGCTTGCTGATCTCGAGTGCAGGCCACGACCCACGACGCTCCTGACGGAGCGACCGTTCGCTCGCTGGCGAGAGCCGATGACGACGACTGCACCTCGGGCGCGGACGGCACGACTTCGTGGGCCGGCTCACGACAGCATGGCCAGAGACCCGTGGCACCTGTGCCTATGTGGCAGGCGCACCGTGTTTCTTGCGCACGGAGGTGATCCGAGCCAACACTCGTCCCATGCGCTCGATCGTGCCCGGTGTTCTCACTGTGACGTGCCTGCTCGGTAGCGCTGTGGCGGCGTCAGATTCGCTGACCGACTTGCTCGGGCCGCGCGAGATCGCCGTCGGCGAGGCCATGCGCGGTGGTGCGACGGGCGCCACGGCGATCGGGATGAACCCGGCCGGCCTGCCGCTCAACCGCGAGCTCGTGTTCGAGGGTGGCTACGGCTACCGCGGCTCGGATTCGGCGTCGCTGATCGGCGTCTCGGCGTGCGACTCGACGAACGCGATGCCGGGCTGCTTCTTCTACGACTACATCGGATCGTCACCGGAGCTCGAAGGCATGACGGGGATGACGGGCTCGCGGCGCACGCACCTCGCCGGGATGACGCTGTCGCGCATGCTCGTGCCGCGCGTGTTCATCGGCAGCACGACGAAGTACTACGATCACAACTCCGACATGGTCGGCGAGACCTCGAGCAGCGGCTTCCTGTTCGACCTCGGCGCCACGATCCGGGTGACCAGCATCATCAACCTCGGCATCTCCGCGCAGAACCTGTTCGCGACCGAGACCTCGGAGCACTTCCCGCGAGCGGCCGGCGGTGGCTTCCATGCGCGCCCGATCCCGTCGCTGTCGCTGAGCTTCGACATGCGGTGGAAGCTCGAGGGCGAGGACCAGGCGGTGCGCTACGGCGGTGGAGCGGAGCTGTTCCTGACCGGTGCGCGCGCGCAGACCGGCTACCCGATCCGGGTCGGGGCGCTGCGCGATAACGGCACCGGCTCGACGTACGTCAGCGGCGGGCTCGGTCTGACGAGCATCAAGTACGGCATCGACGTGGCCGCGCGCAAGGAGGTCAAGGGCGGCGACGAGACCCTCGTGCTCGCGAGCATGCGGTTCTGGGGCCCCCGGATGGCGACCCCGGGCCTCGACGGCAGCGCGATGGACTGAACCGGGAGATCGACAGGCCGCCAAATGCGCGCCAAGGGAAGGTTCACCAGCACACGTTGCCCGTCGTCGATCCCTTGGCGCCTCTTGGCGGCCTTGGCGGCCAATCTCCGGGCGCTCAGAGCCGCGCGACGACCTTGATGCAGCCGTCGACCTTGTCGTTGAACTTCTTGTAGGCCGCCGGCACCTCGTCGAGGGTGATCCGATCGGTGATCACGAACGACGGGTCGACCTCGCGGGCCTGGACCTTCGCCATCAAGGGCTTCGCGTAGCGGTGAAAGTGGGTCTGGCCCATCGCGAAGTTGAGGCCCTTCGCGAACGCCGCGCCCATCGGGAACTTGTCGATCAGCCCGCCGTACACCCCCGGGATCGAGACGGTGCCGCCCTTGCGACACACCATGATCGCGCTGCGCAGCGCGAGCGGGCGGTCGGCCTCGATGCGCATCGTCTGCTTGACCTTGTCGTAGACCGCCTGGATGCCGGTGCCGTGCGCCTCCATCCCCACCGCGTCGATCACCGCGTCGGGGCCCCGCCCACCGGTGATCTCCTCGATGCGGGGGAGCACGTCGCCGTGGCGCTCGTCGACGAGGATCGCGCCTTGCTGCGCCGCCATCGCGAGCCGCTCGGAGACGGCGTCGATCGCGATGACGCGCTCGGCGCCGAGCATGAAGGCACTCTTGATGGCGAACTGCCCGACCGGCCCGGCACCGAACACCGCGATCGTGTCGCCGAGCTGGATCTTGCAGTTCTCGGCGGCCATGTAGCCGGTCGGGAAGACGTCCGTCAGCAGCAGCACCTGCTCGTCGGTCAGGCCTTCGGGCACCTGCACGCAGCCGACGTCGGCGAACGGGACGCGCACGTACTCGGCCTGACCGCCGGAGTAGCCGCCGTAGAGATGCGAGTAGCCGAACAGCGCGCCGCCCGCGTGGCCGTACGCGATCTCGAGCGCGGTCTGGCTGCTTGCCGGGTTCGTGTTGTCACACGCGGAGAACAGCTCGTGCTTGCAGAACCAGCAGCGCCCGCACGAGATGCCGCACATCACGATGACGCGGTCGCCGATCTTCACCGACTCGCACGCGCGGCCGGTCGCCACGATCGTACCCATGAACTCGTGGCCCATGATGTCGCCCGGCTTCATGCCGGGGATGTAGCCGTTGTAGAGGTGGAGATCGGAGCCGCAGATCGCGGTCGACGACACCTTCACGATCGCGTCGTGCGGATTGATGATCGACGGGTCGGGCACCGTCTCGACCCGCATGTCCTGCTTGCCGTTCCAGACGACCGCCCTCATCGCACGCCTCCCTGGCGGTCCCAGGTCGACGCTTCGGCGGAGGTCACCGGCGCCGGCTGGTTCGGCGTGATCTGCGCGGCCAGGAGCGGATGTTCGTCGCCCTCGAGGTCTGCGATCCGGCGCGCGCCGGTCGTGAGCTCGCCGGTCTCGAGGAGCTGCTGCAAGCGCGCCAGCTCGGCGCCGATCTGTGTGGACGTCAGCTTGCGCAGGAAGCCGTAGAGGGTCGCCGCGACGAGCAAGCCGCCGGGCGGGAAGTAGCGGAGCTTGACCTCGACGATCGTGCCGCGATCACCGACCGCCGGACGGATATCGATCCCGCCCTCGTGCTCGACATCCCCGCCGGGCAGCGACTTCCAGCGCAGTCGGCGGCCGGGGGTGTCCTCGATGATCTCGGCGCGCCACTCGAGCTGCTTCGGCCCTTCCTGCACGACCCACTTCGAGATACCGCCCTCCTCAAGGACCACCGACTTCACGTGACTCATGAAGCGCGGCAGGTTCTCGAGATCGCGCCACACGTCGTAGGCCTGCTGCGGCGTGCACTGGATCGTGACGGCGCGGCGGACCTGGATGCCCTTGCGCGCCGAGCGCGCGCGATAGAGCGGGCTCCGACCCGTGACGGCGCGAGCGAGCACGGCGGTGCCGAGACCCGCGAGCAGCACGCCACGGAACGAGCGCTGACGGAGCCCGGCCACGATCGCGGCACCGGCGAGGATGCCGGAGACCAGTCGCTCGGCCGGAGGGACGTTGACGCCGATGATGCGGCTACGGATTGGCTGGGGCTCCTGCATGGTCGCGACGCGATTGCATCGAGCATGCCGCCACGTGTCGTGAGCGCGCGTACGCGCAGCGGGCGTGGTGTGCACCTTGCTCGCTCGAAGGATGCAACACGAAGGACCGCGACCTCGTGCACCGTCGGAATCAGACCGTCGCACCAGCCGGAGCGTCGACGATGCGTCGACGATGCGTTGGCGATCCAACCCACCGACCGGCCGCAGCTCGTGTGCGCGCATCTCACAACGTGACGGGAGGGGCGTGCGGGAACGCGCGTCCGGTCCTGGACGCTCATCTCAAGTCCTCGTAAAACCACCGCCTCCCGCGGTGCGCCAGCCAAGGAGCACGACACGTCATGCCACAGGGAAACCAGGAACGACCATCGCACGGGCGGTCAGGCTGGAGCGGGATCACGGACCGGCAGGACGATCGGCGGTTCGGTCGCGAGCCGCGCGATCGCGGGCCCCAGCGGGATCGCGAGGACCGGGAGCGCGATCGCGATCGCTCGTCGTCGACGACGAATCGCGAGCGCGAGATCGAGGGTGACGATCGCTTCTCGACCGATCACGATGATCTCGCCGGTCGCAGCTGGCACGGGATGACGAGCCCGTACGAGATCGAGGACGTCGGGCAGCGCTACCACTACGAGAACGATCGCGATCGCGGCGATCGCGATCGCCAGCGCAGCGGCGAGCCGCCGAGCGCCGATCAACGGAGTCGCTACCAGACGGCGGAGCGCCGCGGGCCGGATGCGCCGTGGCGCGACCGTCCACCAGTCCGCGCGCCGGAGCGACTTGAGGGCGATGACCGCGATGGTGATCGCGGCGATGATCGGCCGTACGGGCCGCTCCGTGCGATGCGTCGCGATGACAGGGGCGACGAGCGGTTCGGCGGGTGGCCGCAGCAGCGGCGCGGGCGCGAGTTGCTGCCGGACGCACGCCAGCGCACCGGGATGCCGGAGCCTCGCGATCGTGCAGGCGACGGCCCCCGTGACGAGCGCACGGAGTACGACCGCTTGCGCGGGGGACGAACGACGGCGTCGGATCGCGACCTTGTGGACCGCGGCGGGGACCGGAGGTTCGACGAGCGGCGCCGCGATGCCGGACCGGCGGACCGCGAGTGGTC
>JALZOI010000827.1 GCA_030857245.1 Myxococcota bacterium | reverse complement strand
CGCCGGCTCCGTGCGCGGCGTGAGCGACGGCTGCGCGGGCGGCTGGTTGACGGGCCCCGCATCCGACGGCGCGAGGATCGTCGGCGGCGGCGCCACGGCGGCGTCGGGCGCGAAGTTCGGCGCGATGATGGGTCCGAGCCCCCCGTCGATCATCTCCGTCGCGACCGGCGCGAGCGTGGCGTGGATGACGCCGTTCGTGATCGGCACGAAGCGATAGCGCGCCATCGCGTGGCGCTCGAGGTTGAACGTGAACTCGTGCTCGTTGCCGTCGGCGTGCCCCGCCCAGTAGCGCGGCGTGCGCCCGAGCTGCTCGCCGTCGACCGCGACCATCGCACCGGGGGGCGTGGACTTCAGCATGACGCCGATCGGCTCGGCCGTGCGCCGCGAGCGGCCCGGCGTCGGCCGCGTCGTCGGACTGCCCTCGCCATCGAGGTGCGTGGTGGCGGGATCGAAGCTGCCGATGGTCGTGATCCCATCGACGGCGGCATCGAGGACCACCGCAGCGGGGGCCGGGGGCGGCGCCGCGGGTTCGCCCCGGTCGGAGCAACCCGTGCCCGGAACGACCGCCCCGACAACGACGCTAGCCGCGACGATCAGCATGACGGCGCGAGACACGCCCGGGATATACCACGCCGTTACTTGTTCTTCCGCTTCGCCGCGTCCTCGATGCGCCGGCGCTGCGAGTCATCGAGGATGCGCCGCGCGTTGACCCACGCGAGGATCCGGGCCTTGCGGATCGTGGCCTCCTGCGAGCTGATCTGATCGACGTAGCGGCCGATCTCGGCATCGCTGGCGCGCGGGTCAGCGAGCACCGTCTCGAGCTTCTGCGACAGCTCGTCGAGCTGCTTCTTGGCCGCCGCGACGTTGCGATCGGAGTCGCTGCGCAGCTTGACGATCTGCGCCTTCTGGCCCGGCTTGAGGGCGAGGTCCTTGAGGTCACCGATCGCCTGCCGGAGATCGCCATCATCACCGTCGAGGTCGGGTGACATCGGGATCGCATCCGCGACGTCGTGGTCCTCGTCCGCATCATCGTCGTTGTTCGTGTGGTTGTTGCTGTCGAACTTGAACTTGAAGCTCCCCTTGGGGCCGAAGTTCTTGCCGAAGTCCTTGCCGAGCTGCTTCGCGAGGTCCTTCGCCACCTCGTCGCCCAGCGCCTCCATCTCCTCCTCGAGCCCTTCCATCGCAGCCTCGAGCTCCTCGCCGAGCTTCTCGAGCTCGTCGTCGAGCTTGTCGAGATCGGTGCGCTGGAGCTTCGCGAGCCGGCGCTCGAGGACGGCCTGCACGCGCTCGATCCGGGCCAGCGCCTTGTCGCGCACGCGGGGCGGGATGTTCGGGTTGTGGCGCAGCATCTGGCGAACGCCGTCGAGCTGCGCGCGCACCACGTGGTCGATGCCGGAGATGTCGAGCTTGCCGTTGGTGATGGAGATCGAGACGCCGCGGTGACCCTGCGGCGGGCGCGGCGGCGTGGGCGGGGTCGGCGGGCGCGGGGGACGCGGCGGCGTCGGACCTTGCGCCGTGCGCCGCGGCGGGGCGCGTCGGGTGCCATCCGCGCTCTCGGCGGCCACATCGTTGGAGGCGAGCATGATCCCGGCATCCTCGTCGCGGCCGTGCGCGGCGTAGCCAAAGGCGCTGCCGAACACGAGCCCGCCGGCGAGCATGCTGGGGAGGATGACCGTGAAGATCTTGCGGACGCGACTCATGGCGTCTCTCCTTCGAGTAGCTTCTTGTAGGGAGCGAGCGGCTGCTGGATCCGCGCCCAGTGCGCGGACAACCGGCTCGAGCGCTTGGTGTCGGAGAGCTGGATGAGGCCCGCGAGATCGGCATCGTCGAGCGTCTCCGGTGCGGGCTCCTCGGGATCGTAGGGCATCTCCATCGCCTGCTGCGGCACGGCAGCGGGCTCCGGCTCGCGAGTCAGCGCGAACACGCCGACCATGCCCGCGGCCACCGTCGCCGCGAGCCCGGCGGCAACCCGCCGGCGCCGGCGCACCGCGATCCGATGCTGCGCGCCGACGGTCATCCGCGCCGAGAAGCCGAGCCCGGGGTCGACGTGACGTCGGGTCGCGCCGAGCTGGCCCGTCATCGTGACGAGCTGCTGGCAGCTCGCACACGTCGCGACGTGATCGGCATACTCGCCGAGCGCTTCGCCGAGCGCGACGCGCTCCGTGACCGCGTTACAGGTGGCGTCGGGGTACTTCATCGATGCTCCTCCATCAGTTCGCGCAGCCTCGCGAGGCCGCGTACGAGATGCGTCTTGGCGGTCGCCAGCTCGACACCGAGCATCTCGGCGACCTGGGCGACGGGCAGGTCATGGCCGTAGCGCAGCACGAGGGCGGTGCGCTGTTGCGGAGACAGGTCCTTGAGGCGACCGAACAGCGCGCCGAGGGTCTCGTGACCCTCGAGCGCCTCGCGCGGAGCGGGACCGACGACGCCGTGCATGCGCTCGACGATGTCCTCGTTGAGGTTCTCGGTGACCGGCGCGGCATCGAGGTGCTCGTCCTTGCCCGGCAGCCAGCCCAGGAGCTTGCGCTTGAGCCGGCGCCGCCGCAGCGTGCGCAGGCACTGCGTCGTCACGATGCGCAGGAACCACGCCGGCGCCGCCGCCGGGTCGCGGAGATCTGCGATGGACTCGCAGGCTCGTGCGAGCGCGTCCTGCACCGCCTCCTCGGCCTCGGCGCGGTTGCCGAGCAGGTCGTAGGCGATCCCGTAGCCTTTGCGCGCGGGGGTGGTCGCCAGCTCGGCGAGCAGCCGACCCCTGGCATCGGCTCGGGTTGCCACTTCTGGCCGAGCTCCGGTGGTGAGCGACATGAAACCTCGAACCTGCACGCTGCTCAGTAGAGCCACGACGTACCACGCTGGTTGACACGCTGGTTTGACAGCTGGTTCGACAGCCCCGGACGCACCCGCGGTCCGCCCCCGCCCGCGACGGCCGGGATCCGATAGGATTCGCGGATGTCGTCATCGGACGGGGGACGTCCTCCCGGCAAGCCCCCGGGTGCGCCCGGCATGCCAAGCGCGTCATCGACGCTCGCCGGCGTCATGCCAGGTGCCCCGCACCCCGCGCCGGCCGCGCCAGCACCTCCGGCCGCGCCAGCACCTCCGCCC
>JALZOI010000826.1 GCA_030857245.1 Myxococcota bacterium | reverse complement strand
GGTCGCGGCATCGCGCAGGCTGGCGAGCGCGCGGTCGAGGGTCGTGCGATCGAGCTTCGCGCCCGGGCGCGCCGCGAGCTCGTCGAGCGCGGCTGCGATCGTGGTCGCGGTCTCGGAGTAGCGCAGCGGCAGCGTGTCGGCGTCGGCGAGCCGGATCGCGCACAGGCCCATGACCTGCGCCATCACCGGGATGAAGGCGAAGCCCGGATCGGCGTGGGTCCCGGCGTAGGCGGCGTCGTCGAGCATCGAGTGCCACACGGCGTACGCGCCCTTGCCGACGCCGGTCTGCCACGTCGCCGACGCGATGCCGGCGTGGTGCAGGAACGGGGTCCAGTCAGAGCCGATGCCGAGCTCGCCCGACGTCGGGACGAAGCCCTGGCCGGTCGCCGGATCGACGACGTCGGCCGCGCAGCTCCGCACGTGCTCGCGGAGCGCCGGGCTGCTCGGCACCGCGAGCGGACCGGCCTTGACCGCGTCGACGTTGAAGTACGCGATCGCGTTCGCGCGCAGCATCTCGAGCTGCTCCTCGACCCACTCCGTCGAGCCGATCATCCCGAGCTCCTCGGCATCCCAGAACGCCAGGATGATCGTGCGCTGCGGCCGCCACCCGGCGAGGCTCAGCGCGCGCAGGCCCCGCGCGATCTCGATCAGCGTCGCGGTGCCGCTGTGCGGATCGATCGCGCCGGGCCCCCACGCGTCGTAGTGGTTGCCGAGCACGACCGCGTGCGGCGACGCGCCGTCGAGGATCGCGACGATGTTGCGGATCGGGCGGGTCTCGGTGTCGAGCTCGACCGTGACCTCGACGACCGGCCCGGGCCCGAGCCGGTAGGGGCCCGCGAGCCCGCCGGCGAGCTCGGGGGTCGCGGTCGGCCCGGTGATCACGGCGAGCAGCTTCTCGGCCTCGAGCGCGGTGACGGTGAGCACCGGCAGCTTCGGCAGCACGGCGGCATCCTTGATGGCGATCCGCGGCGCGTCCTGCGAGGCCGCGATGCCGGGCGTGCGCGGATCACCGGGGTACTGCCAGTAGTAGCTGACGGTCCCGCGCTGCACCGAATCGCGCGGGCGATCCGGCTCGTCCTCGGGATCGACGTAGAAGATCACCGCCGCCGCGCCCGCCCGCTCCGCGGCCGCGACCTGCGCGCCGCGGTACATCGCGCCATAGCGCAGCAGCAGGACCTTGCCCCGCACGGCGACGCCGGCCCGCGCGAGCGCCGCGAGCTCGGCGCTGCCCCCGTAGCTGCCGTAGACCACCGGCCCCTTGACCGTGCCGCTCGCCGAGTACGCGTTCCACGCGAGCAGCGCCGGGGCGTCACCGTACTTCGCCGCCGCCGGCTCGGTGACGGCGAGCTCGAACGCGGGCTCGGCCGCCACCTTGATCGCGAGTCGCTTCGGCAGCGGCAGGTACACGCCGTACGGCGCGGTGCCGATCTTCCAGCCCATGCGGCCGAGCGTCCGCATGATCTCCTTCGCGACCTCCTCGTTCGCCGGCGTGCCGGCCACGTGCGGCTTGACGGCGAGTCGCTCGATCACGCCCTTCACCGCCTTCGCCGTCGGCACGCCGAGGAACAGCGCGTCGCGCTCGGCTGGCGTCGAGACGCGCAAGGCGTCGACCGGCACCGCGGCATCCTCGATCACCCTCGGCCGCGGCCTCGAGTCACCGCGACACCCGACCGCGACCGCGACCACGAGCCAGGACCAGACCACGACGGAGCTCGACCAGCGCACGCGGCTACTCTCGCATGACAGCGCAGGGGCCGCCCGCCCGCCCCGGGGCTACTGCTCGGGTGCCGGCATGGGTCGGCGCGGCGCGCGCTCGAACGCGGCGTTCTCGTCGAACGTGCCGTGGATCCCGATCAGCGGCCGCGCCCCACCGAGCAGCCACCCGAGGACGGACGCCGCGCTGGTCGCGACGGAGACCGGCCCGATCGTGCCCGGGGGCGGCGAGCGCGTGGTGCCCTGCTCGGCGGGCATCGACGGCGTCTCGACCAGGGGTCGGGTCGGGTCGGGATCGCGCGTCGGCCCACTCTGGATCGGCGGCAGCAGCGCGAGCTTCGCGGGCCCGAGGCAGCCCGTGCACAGCGCGACGTAGGCGAGCGAGGTCCCGAGCTTCATCGCCGACGAGACCCGTGCCGGCGCCCGTCGGTTGCTCGCCGCGGGTGGCAAAGCGCCCTCAGCGCAGCTTCGCCTTCGCATGAAAGACCCGCGAGATGATCCGGCCGCCCTCGTCGACGGGCTGCGTCCAGACGGCGTGCAGCGTGCGGCGGCGCTCGTCGATGACGAGGCTCTGCGCGGCGCCGAGCCACGTCGCGGCGTGGCGTACCGTCGACAGCGCGCCGAACGGGAGGTCGTTGATCCGGCCGAGCTGGGTGCACTGCGTGGCGCCCGCGCCGCACGAGGCGTGCGCGAACCGACCGGGCGTGCCGCGCGAGTCGTACCACGCGAGGTGGAGCCGGCCGGTGGTGGGGTCGACGGCGAGCGTGGGCTCGAGGTGGATCGCGCAGGCGGGCGCGTCGCCGATCCGCGTGCGCTGCCAGGTCGCGCCGCCATCCTTCGACGCGGCGAGCACGAGATCCCACACCGCGTCGTGGCCGCCGCGCACGTAGGCGGCGTAGATCCAGCGCCGCCGCGCGTCGACGGCGAGCGCCGGCGTCGCGAAGTAGAACGGCAGCATCTCGTCGCGCCGGCTGATCGTGATCGGGCGTGCGAACGAGCGGCCTCCGTCGGCCGAGGCCGTGTACTGGATGCGGTGGTTCGCGGCGCCATAGCCGCCGAGCGAGCTGCCGTCGAGCGTGACCGCGTGGAGCCGACCGTCGCTGCCGACCGTGACGCTGCCGTGCCCGCCGGCGAGCGCGGTGCGCGCCGGCCCGAACGTCTTGCCACCGTCCCGCGAGGTCCGGACGCGCAACCCCTCGGCGGCGTAGGTCAGGTACACGAGTTGCGCGCGGCGGTTCGCCGGATCGGGCCCGATCGCGAGCACCGGTCGCGCGGGGCACTCCGCGATCGCGTCGGCGCAGTCGCCGATCTCGTGCACGGCCACCGGCGCTGACCACGTGGCGCCGGCGTCGCGCGACGTGGCGAGCAGGATCTCGCGCCGCGCGCCATCAGCCGCGATC
>JALZOI010000825.1 GCA_030857245.1 Myxococcota bacterium | reverse complement strand
CGCCCCTCCCGCAGCCGCTGCTCGGCGAGCGTGGCCTTGAGGTGCGCGGCGACCGAGAGCCGCGAGTAGATCTCGGTGCCCGTCATCCGCTCGAGCAGCTCGCTGCGATCCTTGCCGTCGGCGCGGAGGAACGTCGCGAACTCGCCCTGCGCGAGCAGCGCCGAGCGGCGGAACTGATCGAACGTCAGCCCGAGCCGCGCGACGATCGCCTTCAGCGTCTCGGTCTTGGTGCCGCCGAGGCGCTCGCCGCCATCGATCGACGTCAACGTCACCTGCTGATCCTGCAGCGTGCCATCGGTCTGGCCGCGCGCGCGCCGCACCGACCATCGCGCGCGATAGCGGCGGGCATCCCCGCTCTCGAAGTCGACCTCGGCCCAGCCCGCCGCGGCGCCGCGCCGGAGCAGCGTCCGGACGTCCTGCGCGCCGAGCGCGCCGGGGTCATCGTCGCCACGCCCGACGACGACGCGGCTGTGGTTCGTCAGCCGGGGCGTGCGATCGAACAGCGCGACGCACAGCGCGTCGAGCAGCGTGCTCTTGCCGGCGCCGGTGTTGCCGACGATCGCGAACACGCCGGCATCCGAGAACGGCGCGCGCGCCAGATCGATCTCGAACTCGCCGGCGAGGCTCGCGAGGTTGCAGCCGCGGATCGCGAGGATCCTCATGACAGCAGCCTCGTCGGACCGGAGCCGTGATCGGCGCGGTCGCCGCGGACCTCGGCGAGGAGCTCGGCGAACGCGGCGAGCACGGCATCGCCGGGGGCCTCGACGTGGTCGCGCGCCCACAGCCGGATGAACACGTCGCGCGGATCGAGCTCCGCGAGCCGGCGCGTCCCGGCGCGGTCCGCGAGCGCCGCTCGATCGCCGGTCTGCTCGACGTGCAGGTAGACGAGCCGGGCCCGCTTGCCGTCGAGCGCCGCCTCGACGAGCGCGCGCAGCTTGGGCTCGGGCCGCGCGAGCGCGACGACGACCTCGAGGTACGGCCGGGCGGGATCGGCGACCGCTCCAAGGGCCGGCAGCGCCGCGAGCTCGGCGAGCACGTCCTCGAGCGGCGCGGCACCCCGGCGCGGCACGCGCAGGATCTCGATGACCCGCGGCACCGGGATCGATCGGATCGCCGCGACGCGCGGCCCGTCGAAGTCGATCGCGAGGACCTGGTGCTTGTACGAGGCCTCGTCGAGCGACAGCGCGAGCGGCGCGCCGGCATAGCGGATCGTCTCGCGGCCCACCCGCTGCGCGCGGTGGATGTGCCCGAGCGCGACGTAGCTGATGTCGTCCGGAAACAGCCGCAACGGCGCGGACTCCTGGCCCCCGACCGAGACCCGCCGCTCGCTGAGGAACTGCGCATCGGCCCCGGCCATGTAGAGGTGGCCGGTGACGATCAGCGCCTGCTCCGGCGTCCGCCGCGTCCGGGCCCCGGCGATCACCTCTCCATAGATCGAGGCGAGCGGATCCTCGAGCTCCGCGGGCACGTCGACCGGCCGCAGGAACGGCACCGCGGCCACGAGGCCGCGACCGCCCGCGATCGGGATCACCACGCGCTCGAGATCGATCGAGCCATCCGCGCAGCGCGGCAGCCCGCCGATGACATGGACGCCGAGCTCGCGGAGCACCGAGGACGGCGCCCCGAGCCGGGCCGGCGAATCGTGGTTGCCGGCGATCGCCACGATGTCCATCGCCGGCAGCGCCCGCCGCGCCCCGGCCACCAGCTCGAACCACATCCGCTCGGCGCTCGCCGGCGGGGTCGAGCTGTCGAACACATCCCCCGTGATCACGAGGGCATCGGCCGCCTCGCTCACGCAGGTCGCGAGCAGCCAGTCGAGGAACGCCCCGTGCTCGTACTCGCGCGTGACCTCACCCCGGAGCGTGTGCCCGAGGTGCCAGTCGGAGGTGTGGAGGACCCGCATCGCTCATGGAGGATGCCAGGCGGGTCTGATCATCGATTCCCACCCGCGCGTCGAGCGCGGGCTTCAGAAAACCAGCAGATCCCCGGCTGCCCCGGGGTCTCCGGGGTCCGGGATTACTCCGTGACCGGGGTCTTGCCCTGGACCTCGCGGAGGAACGCCTCCTCGCTCGCCGACAGCGGGCGGCCCTTGAGGCGCTCGAGCTCGTCCCGCGACAGCCCGCCGACCTTCTGGCGGTGGCGCGCCATCACGACGTGGGCCCGGGCCATCGAGCCGAGGATGTCCTCGAACGCGCCGAAGCTGACCGGCGCGCGCTCCGGGTGGGCACGCAGCAGCTCGGTGATCCGCGCCTCGTGGCGGGTCACGACCTCGGCGATCGTCGAGCTCAGCGGCATCCGCTCGACCCGGGCCTCGGGCGGGGGCTCCAGCCGTTCGACGCCGTGGGTGTTGCTGGTGACGAGGAACGTGCCCTGGATCTCGCTGACCAGCTCGACGACGCGGAGGTGACGCGGGAACAGCTGCACGAGCTGGAGCAGCGAGATCACGACGCCGCGCGGATGGAGGTGGTACGCGCTCGCGCGGATCATCTCGCCCGCGTCGACGAACAGCCGCAGGAACGTGCGGTTCTGCGGATAGATCCGCGACATCGTGAGGTCCTCGACGTCCGCGATCCAGCGGTACTTGCGGCCCTCGAGCTCCTTGCGCGCGCGATCGTAGAAGTCGAGATCGGCCTCGGGGAACGCCGCCGGCGACACCCGCACGAGCTCGTGCGGCTCGCCGTAGACAGCATCGAGCCGCGCTCGCAACGCGACGCCGCCGAGCCCGCTCGGACGACGGATCCCGAGCGCCACGGCGACGACGAGCCAGAGGCCCATCATGAGGAAGAAGACCTCCACGGCCGGCACTATGCCATGCCGACCGGGTCGTCCAAGCCTGGGTCGTCCAGCTAGACTGCCCACGTGTCCTGGCCGATCACGATCGAGGACGTCACCGCCGCCCGCGCGCGGCTCGCGCCGTACCTCACGCCGACCCCACTGCGCCGCTACGCCGAGCTCGATGCCGCGACCGGCGCGCGGGTGTTCGTCAAGCACGAGAACCACCTCCCGACGAACGCGTTCAAGGCGCGCAACACGCTGTCGTTCATGACCGCGTTGCCGCCGGTGCAGCGCACGCGCGGCGTCGTCGCGGCGACCCGCGGCAATCACGGCGCCGGGCTGGCAT
>JALZOI010000008.1 GCA_030857245.1 Myxococcota bacterium | reverse complement strand
CCGCGTCCGAGCGCATCGATCAGCGCCCGGGCCTGCGGCGTGTTCGACGACGCCGCGACGGGCACCGTCTTCGCGATGATCACCGGCTGCTTCTGCACCGCCGCGAGCTTCGGGGCGCCGCGCGTCGCGCCGCGCGCTCGCGACTTCGCCTTCACCTTCCGCTTGACCGTCGTCGACGCCGAGGTCCGCCGCTTGGCCGCGCGTGCCGGCTGCTTCGCTCGCGCCTTCGCTGCCCGCGGCTTTGCGGCTGCCCGGCGCTTGCCCGTCCGCTTCACCGGCTTCGCCCGCTTCACCGGCTTCGCCCGCTTCGTCCGCTTCGCGCCGGTCGCTCGGCGCTTCGTCGCGCTGCGCGCAGCCACTCAGTCACCCTCGGACGAGGGCGCGGACGGCCGCGTCGGGATCTCCCCGCGAGCCTTCGCGTACTCGTCGAGCTTGCGGTACAGCGTCTTGCGGTCGAGCCCGAGGCGCTGCGCCGCGCGGGTCTTGTTCCCGGCCTCGTCCTCGAGCACGCGCTCGATGAACTCGCGCTCGAGCTCCGCGAGCGACATCCGGCGCGCCACGGCGGCACCGAGGAAGTCGGCCGGCCGCTTCTCGCGGACGTGCGAGGGCAGGTCGTCATCGGCGATCAGCTCGCCCTGGCACAGCGCGATGCCGCGCTCGAGCACATTCATCAGCTCGCGGACGTTGCCGGGCCAGTGGTACGCGAGCAGCAAGTGCTGCGCCTCGGGTGACAGGCGCATGCGGCGCGGCGGGGTCTGGCGCTTGCCGAGCTGCTCGAGCACATGCTCGGCGAGCGGCACGATGTCCTCCGGGCGCGAACGCAGCGGCGGTAGATCGAGGTGGATGACGTTGAGCCGGTAGTAGAGATCTTCTCGGAAGCTGCCATCGGTGAGCATCGTCTCGAGGTTCTTGTTGGTCGCGGCGACCACGCGAACGTCGACGCGCTGGTTCTTCGTCGCACCGAGCGGCCGGACCTCGTGCTCCTGCAGCACGCGCAGCAGCTTGGCCTGCAGGGGCAGGGCGAGCTCGCCGATCTCGTCGAGGAAGATCGTCCCGCCGTCGGCCTCGACGAACAGTCCGCCTCGATCGAAGCGAGCGTCCGTGAAGGCGCCCCGCTTGTGGCCGAAGAGCTCGCTCTCGATCAAGCCCTCGGGCACCGCCGCGAGGTTGACGCCGACGAACGGGCCGTTCGCGCGCGTGGAGTTGTAGTGGATCGCGCGTGCGATCAGCTCCTTGCCGGTGCCGCTCTCGCCGGTGACGAGCACCGAGGCCGTCGAGGCCGCGATCCGCTGGACCAGCGAGACGACGTCCCGCATCGACTGGCTCTTCGCGATGATGTTGCCGAGCCCGAACCGCTCCTCGACCTCGCGCTGGAGCCGCGCGACCTTGCTGCGCAGGGCGCGCTCGCCGAGCGCCTTGTCCGCGACCAGCAGCAGCTCCTCGATCTCGAAGGGCTTGGTGATGTAGTCGTAGGCGCCGAGCTTGACGGCGCGGATCGCGGTCTCGATCGAGCCGAAGGCGGTGATCATCACGAGGTGCGGCGGCTCGGGGAGCGCCATCACGCCGCGGATCAGGTCGAAGCCGTCCATCTCCGGCATCCGGAGGTCGGTGATGATGAGATCGAACCGCCGGGCGCGCGCCCGCTCGAGACCCGGACCCGCGCCGCCCGCGGCCTCGACCTCGAAGCCCGCATCCTCGAGCTCCTCCGCCAGCAGGTCGCGCATCGCCTCGTCGTCCTCGACGACCAGGATCGAGGCAGACCGCTCGGTGGACATGTCCCGCGGTTCTAGCATGGCGGGCGCCCGTTCACGCCGCCGGGGCCCCCTGGACGCGGCGCGGATCGGGGTGCCCGCGGCCATCCCTCAGGGGAGGCAGCGACCCGTCGGCAGGTTGCACGTCAGCCGGTACCAGGGGCCAGCCAGCGGGCGGGTGTCCAGGGACGTCGGGCAGTGGTCGTCGGTGGCGCAGCGCGCCACGCAGAAGTTGTCGGCGAGGTAGGTCGTGCACACGAAGTCGCCGCCGAGCGGGCCGCATTCCGCGTCGGTCTGGCAGCCGCGCGCGCAGGTCTGGCGGGTGTCCGCGCCGGCCACGAAGAAGAAGCTCGGACACGCGAGGGTGGGAGCGCAGTCCGACTCGCTGTCGCACGCGCCGCCCTCCGGCACCGCCCCACCGCCGTCGATCGCGACACACGCGCCGGCCTCGCAGCTGCCGCGGTACAGCTGGTTGCGGAAGTCGCGCGCGCAGTCGGCGGTACCGGTGCAGCCCGCGCCGCTGGTGCGCCGCGCCGTCAGCGCGTACGCGACCACGTCGGTCGCGGGGCTTGGCGAGAACTCGCGGAGCCGCACGTAGTACCTCCCGACGGGCAGGTACGTGAGCCGCAGCTGCTCGGGCTGCTCCCAGAACGAGATGCCGAGCCGCCGCCCGCTCGCGTCGAAGACCTCGAGATCGAGATCGCGCGTGCCGCTCCACGCGAGCGCGAAGTCCCAGGTCTCGCCGAGCGTCGTGACGTCGAACGCGACGAAGTCAGCCTCGCTGCGCGGGCTCGCGCACAGGCTGCCAGCCAGCGTGGCCACGCCCGCGCCGTCGGGAGCGAGCACGCGGGCGCCGGCGGGGCCGTCATCAGCGGGCTCGGCCGGGTCGTCACCGGTGCAGGTGTCGATGCCGGACGTGCAGCTCCGGGTGGTGACGTCACAGCGTGGAGCCGCGGCGCTCGTGCAGTCGAAGCTCGACAGGCACGCGACGCACACCCCCTCCGAGCAGGCCGGTGTCGGCGCCGCGCAGCCGGTGGTCGCGGTGCACTGCTCGGCGTAGACGTCGAGCGTGAACGCTGCGGAGGTCGGCGCCGTCGTCGCGTAGAAGTCGACGATCACGAACGCCGTCGGCGCGGTCGCCACGAACCGGCCGAGCTCGCTGCCGCCGAACGAGCTGTCCTCGAACAGCAAGCACTGATCGGAGGCGGGCCCGTGCGCGGTCGAGCAGCCGGTGGTCACGTAGAACCCGAGGTCGCTCGCCGAGCTCAGCTTGACGACGTACGCGCTGCCGACCACGAGCCCGGTGAGCGGCACGACGCGATCAGGCCCCGCGGACTCGGCACCGTACGGCGCGTTGACGACGGCGCAGCTCGGCGGGTTCTCGAGATCCGCGCCCGCGAGCGTCGACACGACGTGCGCGGGGACCCGGTGCGGCGGCGCCGCGAACTCGGCGCAGGCGGCGAACAGCGGTGCGGCATCGCCCGGTGGATCCGTCGGCGTCGCGTCGGGCGACCCCGGTGTGGGGTCCCCGCCGCAGCTCGCGGCGAGGGCCAGGACGACGAGGGCACCGCGCATCCGGCCATCCTTATCAAGCCGACCGCGGACATGCGCGTCCCATCGGATCACAGGAGGTGAGCGCGATGCGGTCCCGCCATCTCAGCCCCCCTGGAAAGGCGGGCGAGCCGGCCGGGGCTTCAGTCCAGGCCTTGCTTGCGGCGGGCGCGGCGGTGCTCGTGCTCTTCGTCGACCAGCCGCACGTAGTCGAGCGGCGCGTCGGGGTCCCATGGCGGTGCGGCGACCGCGCCGAGCTCGCGGACGCGCGCGCGGAAGGCCAGTGCGATCTGCTCGAACGGCGGCAGGTCGCTGCGGCCCGACAGCGCGCCGGACTTCGCGGCTTCGGTCGCATCGGTCGTGAGCTGGAGCGCGGCTTCGCGCGACATCCGGCCGCGGCGGATCACATCCTGGACGCTGGTCGCGAGGTGCCCGAGCTCGTACTGCCCCGAGTCGAGCATCTCGAGCGCGACGAAGATCACCTGCCGCGCCGACAGCACCTTGTCCTCGTAGAGGACCAGCGCGGCCTGGAAGTAGTTGAAGACGGGCACGAGCCGCGGTCCGAAGCGGCGGAACCCGAACGACGGCGAGCGGCGATCGAGGTGGATGAACAGCCGGCGCACGGCGTCGCCCTTGGGCGCCGCGCGCGCGAGGTCGAGGATCCGCGTGGCGTCGTCATCGTAGGCGCGCGACGCGACGAGCACGCGCTCGAGATCCTGGAGCGAGACCTTGCCGCCGATCACGTCGGCGTACAGGCAGTAGATGATCGCGTCGGCCTCGGCGTCGTCGCCGAACAGCGTCTCGTTCGCGGCCGCCGCGCCGAGCCGCGACTGCAGCATCGCCGGCAGCTTGTAGGGGATCTGCGCGCGCAGCGAGCGGAACCGGCCGCGCAGGATGTTCTTGAGGTTGTTCTTGAGGACGAACTCGTCGTACTCGACGCCGTCGAGCCGGAGCTTGGCGGCGAGCACCTGGCGCATCTGCGTCGGGCTGCCCGAGACGATGCAGATCCGGTTGCCGTCCTGGCGGAGCGCGCGGAGCAGCGCCGTCGCGCCGGGATACGCCTGCTTGTCGGCGGCCGTCTCGATCGCGCTCTTCGCGAGATCGGCGAAGCTGTCGAACTCGGTGCGCAGGTACGTCTTGTCGAGGTCCCAGCGGAACGTGTGCTTCGGCGGCTGCTCGCCCTCGGCGAGGCCGGACGGCACGTGATCGAGCAGGCCGATTCGCTCACCGACCCGGATCGGCAAGGTCGACAGCTTGGTCACGCGGCGGAGCAACGAGCGCATCACCATCTCTCTAGCTCTGAGTACCACCACGCGGTAGGGCATCCGAGCTCGAGCCGGCGCGCGGCCGCCGCTGCGAGCGCTCGTCGAGCTCGGCCATCGTGCGCGCGATGTTGCCGCACAGGTTCCCGGCGAGCGCCTTGTTCGCGACCTTGATCGCGTTCGTGATCGCGCGGGCGTTCGAGCGCCCGTGCGCCTTGATGAACGGGTGCGTGAAGCCGAGCAGCGGCGCGCCGCCGTACTGCTGCCAGTCGGTGATCGACTTGAGCTGATCGATCGCCGACGACAGCGCGACGAGGCCGAGCCGCCACGCGAGCCGCTCCTTGTGGGCGTAGCGCGCGAGCCGGACCACGGTCTCCGAGACGCCCTCGAGCATCTTGAGGACGACGTTGCCGACGAACCCCGAGGTCACGACGACGTCGGCGACGCCGCGCGGGATGTCGAGCCCCTCGATGTTGCCGATGAAGTTGAGCTCGGTGGTCTCGACGAGCGCGGCGTTGGCCGCGACGATCGCGGGCGGCCCCTTGCCGGCCTCGGTGCCGTTCGACAGCAGCGCCACGCGGGGGCGGCGGTTGCTCGAGACCAGCTTGGCGTACGCCGAGCCCATCACGGCGAAGCCGACGAGGTCCTCGGCCGTCGCGTCGATGGTCGCGCCGACGTCGAGGATCAACGAGAACGGATCGTCCTTCTCGCCGCGCCGCAGCTCGGTCGGATAGACCGCCGCGAGGGCCGCGCGGCGGACGCCTTCGAGGAGCTGCCAGCGCCGCGCGCACGCGAGCACGCTCGCGCCGGTGTTGCCCGCAGAGACCAGGGCATCGCCTTCGCCGCGCGCGACCAGATCGGCTGCGACGACGATCGACGCCTCGGGCTTGGCGGCGAGCGCCTCGGCCGGCTTCTCGTCCATCTCGACGTAGGTCGGCGCGTGGTGCACGCGGACGCGCGCGCCGTCATGGCGCATCCGGGGCAGCAGCCGTCCGAGCACCGCGCTATCGCCGACGAGGATGATCTCGGCGGACGACAGCTGGAGCGACGCCTCGGCGGCACCCTGGACGATCTCGTCCGGAGCGTGATCGCCACCCATGGCGTCGACGACGATGCGGTGCATGGAGGGCATCTTGCCACGACTCCCTACAGAGCGAGCGTGCTTGGGCCCGCCTCTTGGATCGCGGTGCCAGGGCCCGGGGTGGGCGAGGCGGAGTCACGGCGGGCGAGGCCCGACGGCGACGTGCGCCGGCGCCCTGCTGCGGGAGCACCGGGCGTCAGGGATGAACGCCGAGGCTGCTCGCGAGCTCGGCGCGGACGGCGGCGAGCGTCGCGTCGTCCTCGACGAGGTAGCGCCCGTTGATGAACGGGAGCTCCTCGAAGTCGACGGCCTTGGCGAGCCGATCGCTCTCGACGCGGACCGGGATCGTGGCCTCGCCGCCAGGGCGCAGGGTGATCGAGTAGTCGAGGGAGATCGGTCGCGCGGCGCGATCCCGGATCGTGAACGGGCGGGACGCGCCGTCGACCTCGACGGTGCCGGTGATCTCGTAGGCGAACCCGGCCGGGCCGGGCGCGAGATCGAACAGCAGCCGCGAGTAGAGCCCGGGCGGCGCCTGGTCGACCGCGACGGGCCCCGGGACGATGCCCGCGGCCCACTGCACCGTGAGCGCACCGACGGCGATCGGCCCGGCATCGCCGACCACCCGGATGTTCTCGAGCCGGAACACCGCGCTGTCGATCGTGTCGTTGGAGGAGGCGTCGCCCGGGATGGTGTCGGGCCGGCTCTCCCACGTGATCGCGAGGCCCGCCCCGTCGCTCGCGTCGCGCGCATCGGGCGTGACCCCGTCGTCGCCGGGACACGCGGTCAGGCTGCTGCCCGCGAGCAGCGCCAGCACCGCGAGGACGCGCCGCGGGCCGAGCCGATCGAGCAGCCTCGTCCTCGACGCGGCGACCGCTCGTACAGCTCCCCCCCCCGGTTTCATGGCATGACCCTTGAGTGCAACGCGAGTACCAGGGATATCGTAGCCCAAGGTCCTGATTCCGACGAGACCGAGACGCGGGAGAGCCGCCGGTTGCGCATGGTTCGTACAGTCCGATGGCCACCGAACACCTGACGCTCGACGTCGCCGGCACGCTCGTCGCGCGCTCGAGTGAGCCGCGCGTCTACCTCGTCGTCCATCTGGGGGAGGGTGGCGGCTCGCGCGTGCTCGACCTCGCGGAGGGGGCGGAGATCACGTTCGGGCGCTCGCGGAGCGCGGTCGTCACGGTCAAGCACGAGAACGTGTCGCGGCTGCACACGCGGGTGCGGCGAGCCGGCGACGTGATCGAGGTCGAGGATCTGGGGAGCCGCAACGGTACGTACGTCAACGGCGAGCGGCTCGCGGGCACCGCGCGCGTGGTCGCCGGTGACGAGCTCGTGATCGGCTCGGTCCAGGCGGTGGTCGGGGCGACCAGCGCGCTCCGGCGGTCACGCACGATCGCCGACGCGGAGACCGGCGAGGCGCGGCTCGCGGGCGAGGTCGATCGCGCCGTGCGGTACCGCCGCCCGCTGGCGGTCGCGCTGGTCCGGGTCGCGAGCGATGCGGCGCTCGACGCGATGGCCGCGATCCTTCGCCCGATGGATGTGCTCGCCGAGATCGCGGGCGACGATTACCTCGTGATCCTGCCGGAGCTCGATCGCGTGACGGCGGCGCCGGCGCTCGCGAGCCTGCTCGAGGTCGCGCGCCGCGCGGATCCCGCGGTCACGCTCGGCAGCGCGGGGTGTCCGGATCACGGGACCACCGCGGCGAGCCTGATCGCGGCATTGCGGGCGAGCCTGCGCACCGGCCGGCCGCCGGTCGAGGCGGCTCCGGTGACGCCGCCGGACGGGGCGATCGTCGTGGATCCGGCGATGCGTCGGGTCTACGCGCTGGTCGAGAAGATCGCGAGCTCCCCGATGACGGTGCTGATCTTGGGTGAGACCGGCGTCGGCAAGGAGCTCGTCGCCGAGGCGATCCACCGCGGCTCCGCGCGCCAGGCCGGACCGCTGATCAAGCTCAACTGCGCGGCGCTGCCGGAGACGCTGCTCGAGAGCGAGCTGTTCGGCCACGAGAAGGGCGCGTTCACCGGCGCGGATCGCCGCAAGGTCGGCTTCTTCGAGGCGGCCGACGGCGGGACGCTGTTCCTCGACGAGATCGGCGAGATGCCGCTCGCGCTGCAGGCCAAGCTGCTGCGCGTGCTCGAGCGCAAGGTGATCACGCGGGTCGGTGGTACCGCCGAGGTCGCGACCGATGTCCGCGTGGTCGCGGCGACGCATCGCGATCTCGAGGCCGAGGTCCGCGAGGGCCGGTTCCGGCAGGATCTGATGTTCCGGATCGGCGGCTTCGCGATCGCGGTGCCGCCGCTGCGCGATCGCCCGGCGGAGATCCTGCCGCTCGCCCTGCACTTCGCGCGGATCGCCGCGGCCGAGCAGCGGCGAGCGACGCCGGCGATCACCGAGGACGCCACCGACGCGCTGCTCGGCTACGCCTGGCCGGGCAACGTCCGCGAGCTCGAGAACGCGATCGAGCGCGCGCTCGTGCTGTGCGAGGACACGATCACCGCCGCGGATCTCCCGGACCGGCTGCGCGATGCCCAGCAGCGCGTGCGGCCGGTCGCGGTCGCGCCGACCGACATCCCCGGCCAGCTCGCCGAGCTCGAGCGCGGCGCGATCGTTGCCGCGCTCGCTGCCGAGGGCGACAACCAGACGCGCGCCGCGCGCTCGCTGGGCATCTCGCGGCGCGCGCTGATCTACAAGATGGAGAAGTACGGGTTGAAACCTCCGCCGTCTCGGGCAGATGGCTAGCGTCATGGCGCTTGTCTCCCTCTCGTCTCCTTTCGGTGTCTGCAGCTTCCGGTTGCGAGCGATGCTTCTCGCTTCGCCTACGGCGAGTCATGCCGAGCGCGAGGCGCGGTTACGGCGTCGCACGCGGTTGGATGGAGAAGTC
This sequence comes from Myxococcota bacterium, assembly GCA_030857245.1. Classification (GTDB taxonomy): domain Bacteria; phylum Myxococcota_A; class Polyangia; order Haliangiales; family Haliangiaceae; genus JABFXX01. The sequence continues at coordinate 24,080 of JALZOI010000008.1, read as the reverse complement.
GGAATCGACCGCTCCATCCGAGAGCAGTGAAGTCGACGATGACACCGTCGGCGCGTTGGCTTGACGACCATCCGCGCGCCCGGCAATGTGTGAAGCGGAGAGCGTGAGATTCGAACTCGACCGAGTTGCAGCTCGGTTCTTCAGGGTGAAGCCCTTGGCGTTCCACAACGCAGGACGCTCTCCAAAACAACCCCGGCCTCTTCTTCGTTAGCCTGTTCGAGAGGCCGGGGGCCGTACCGATATTTAGGCGCGCCTCGGGGCCGGGCGCGTCTCCCTCCTCATCGCACTCTCCGACGACATCCGGATCACGACTCGGCCTCGTCTTCCCAGGCGATCGACGATTCCATTTCCAACGCCTGCACGTACTTCTTGAGCCGTGCGACGTTCTTCTTCGTCAGGCCAGTCTGCGGCAGCACGACGGTCATCACGACCCCGTCTCCCAGGTCCCAGGGCCGGGCCTGTCCCTGCCCCGAAACGGGCATCTGTACTTTGGGAATAGCGGGACTTTGGGGTCGTGACGCCACGGCGGCGGAGTTCACGACAGAACGATCTTCGACAGCTTCGCTGGTAGTTTCGTCCCGTTTATCCGATGCCGATACGGGAAAATCCGGCGCCGAATCCCGCAGCTTGATCGCATCGCGCAACGAAAGAATGAACGCGTCGGCCGCCTCGTCGGAGGCGAACTTCCACTGGTAGCGCAGCTTCGCCTTCAGGTTCGCATCCGACGGCAAGCCGTCGGGGTATGCCGCGAGGACCTCACTGAAGAGCGCCGGCATCATCGCGAGCTTTCGCATCATCGCGAGCCGTTCCGGAGCGTCCTCCGGGTGCACGAAGATGAAGTGGGCATCGTCGGTCACGCGCACTTCCTTCTTCGGTGCGCCATGGAGCAGTCCGTAACGCTTCATCGCGGCCAGGGCTGGCACGGAGGCGCCATTGAGCTTGTTGTAGCCGGCGTGCTTTGCGGCCAACTCCGAGCTAACGAGATGCTTTTGCTCGGACTCCCAGATTTTGCGGACCTTCGCCAGCGCCTCGGTGAAGGTCAGCGATGGGTAGTTGGGGCTGCGGTCTCGCTTAGAGCTGCTCGTTGAAGAACTCGCCCCCTCGTCGTCATCGTCGTCCTGCATGAAGACCACCATGGGGCGGCGGGATTTGTTTGTCAAACACTACCGTCGTTAGATCAGGGATCTGCATGCCTGAACGATAGCTCCAGCGACAATTCTGCGCGTCATCACGACATCTCTATATGCTTATTATTGCGCTGCTTTTGTTTCTCTATCAGTCACTACCTTCAGTGAATTCCGTTTTGTCAGGCCGTAGACCGCACTGGTATCAGGCACGATGAACGACACGCGATGGTAATCCTGTTCCCAGGCTTCAGGAGCGAGGTGCGCGTAGACCTTCTGCGTGATGGTCACGTTCGCGTGGCCCAGGATCTTCGACAGCCGGAAGATGTCCCCGCCGTCGAGGACCCAGTGGGACGCGAACGAATGGCGGAGATCGTGGAAACGCAGCGCCTCCGGTAGGCCGGCCCGCTTGGCCGCCTGCTTGAACGGAAACCGCACGCCGGGCTTGGAGCGCGGCTTGCCATCCTCGCCAGGGAACACGAGCTTTGCGCCGCCGCGCTTCAGCGCCAGGTCGCGCAGGAACGGGACGAGCGTGTTCAGGATCGGGATGTAGCGGGCCTTGCCCGACTTCGTCGTCCCGTGCCGGCCGCGGTGCACCGCGATCAGTCGGCGTTCGAGATCGATGTCGGCCCACTGGAGGTGAACCAGCTCGTCGAGCCGCATTCCGGTTCCGACCGCCAGCGTCACGAACTCGCGGATACCCTTCGGGCACTCGACCAGCAGCTTCGTGATCTCCTCGCGCGTCTGGATCCACGTGTAGATCGCGCCGTCCTTCTGCTCGATCCTGGACACGCCGTGACAGGGGTTGACCTCGACCCACTCGCGATCGACGAAGTAGGAGAACGCCGATGACAGGCACGTCAGGTTTCCGTTCACGGTCGCCGCCGCGAATTTCGTCGCTTGCTCGTCGCGCCACTGCATCACGTGTCCCTTGCGCAGCGACGCGATCGGAACCGACCCCAGCTTCGGCAAGATGTACATGCGCGTTCGCTCGGCGTAGTTGCCGTGCGAGCGCGAGCCGCTGGCCTTGAGGGACGCGAGCCATTCGTCGGTGGCTTGCTTCAGCGTGCGATCGAGGTCCAGCTCGGCGGGCAACTCGCCCGCGGCGATCTGTTCCTGCGTGACAGCGTGCCGGCGCTCGACGGCTCGCGCTTCGATCTCGCTCGCGTAGGTGCCGACGTAGCTCTTCTTTCCATCGCGGCGGCCGTAGACCTGCCACATGGTCGCCTTGCGGCGCTTGATGCTCTTGATCATGCAACGTCTCCGACGGCGCGCAGAGATGCACGCCGAAAAGGCTCCGCCGCCGGCTTCACGGACGCCGAGTATTCGCCAGAACCCTCACCGTACGGAGGTCACCGACGACAGAGCGAAGTTGAGTGTGGGGTGTCCGGTAGTCGACTCCGTACAGCGCAAGGGTTCTGGCGACAGAGAGCCTACGCCGCACGGTCGGCCCGGTCCACCGAGCCCGCATCGTCGTTGGCCACGCCAACGCGACGCGCCGCGATCCACGTTTCGAGCACGATGACGTCGAACACGACGACGCGCGGCGAGATGCGGATGTGCGGGACCTGCCGGCGACACACCATGCTGCGCAGCGTGCCCACCGGGATCCCGAGCAGTCGCGCCGCCTCGCGGTAGTTCAGCGGGGGAGTCACGGCGCGACCGCCTTGCCTACCTGCTTGCCGATCGCTCGGAACAGCTCGGCCATCCCGGCGCCGAACGCCTCCGCGGCCGTCGGCATGCGGAAGCGGCGGCGGGGACGCTGTCCAACCGGACCGAGATCGCGCTCCATCGCGACGAGCACGAGAGTGACCACACAGCGCAGGTCGGCGAGGTCCACGAACGCAGACGCGTCGCTGTTGACGTGACGGGCGAGTCGACGAAATGCGGACCGTACCCGCGCGACCGCAGCGCGCTGCCGCGAATCCGTCAGGTCTTTGGTCGCGCCGTGGGCGACGTCGAGCAACCACTCGAGCGCTGCATGGTGGCGGTCGAACAGTGGTATCCAATCTCCCGCGCCCAGCGCGAGCCCCCACTCGACGTTTCCGACGAGACTGATAGGCGTGTCCTTGCTGCGAGACCGAGATGTTCGAGCATCTCCGGTGATCTTCGGGAACGCGAGTGGTGGACGAGAAACCACCGGGCCGAGGTCGCACTCGAGCGCTTCGAGCAGGATCGCGAGTACGATCTTCACGTCGCGCGTGTAGATCCACACGCAACGCCCGGCCACGAGCTGGCGCACGACGTCGCGTAACCTCTCGACAACAACGCGCTGCTCGGGAACAGCGTCCGTGGCGATGTCGAGTAACCAGCACAAGCTCGGTTGGTACTTCCCGACGAACGGCAACAGGGAACCTGTCGCTGAGAACTCGAGCGTGATGTCTTCGTTCAGGTCGATGCAAAGCACGTAAAACTCTTTCTCGGGCAAGCCCGGTCATGCCCACGCGCAGCGTGCCGCGCGGGTGTCAGGTGTTTGGTGGCGACGAGGTCAGCTCGTCGGAGGTTGCGGCGGCTGCTGTGCGAGGGACGCCAACGTGGTTCGCACCGATGCGACCGCATCCGCGACGCTGAGCGGCTTCAAGGCGTTGAACCACGCCGCTTGATCGGCCTCGGTGAGCCCGCGAGCGAGCGCCGCGACCAACGCCTGCTCGTCGCGCGTGAGCGCGTTCTTCACTTCGACGAAGTGCGCCATGCTCACCGGGTCGGTGAGAACGCTGGCTGCTGTGGGAACAGACGAGGACGTAACCGATGGTGCGGAGTGAGTCGCCGGAGCGCACGTCACACCTTGGGCGACCTCAATTGCAGGCTTCGGCTCCATGGCCACGGTCGACGGCAACTTGCCGCTGAACCGCTCCATCATCTTCGTCACGACGTCGGAGGCGACCTGCGCAACGACCTTGTTGATATCGAGGCCAGGCAGGAATGGGAACGCACCGGAGCCACCAGCATCAGCGTCGCCCTGATCGTCGGCCTCGTCGACCTCGTCGTCGTTGGCGGCGTTGCGCAGGGCAAGTGGAACCTCGCGCTGCTGGAGCGCGTAGAGCTGCGTGCCCGTCGCGACGTTGAGCATCGTGGTCATTGCCTCCATGAGCTGGGGCAGACGATCGACGGCGCGCATCGCGATCTCGGCGTTCTGTCGTAGCGCTTCGGCGTTGAGCCGCACCGCCTCGATTACCGCCTGCCCGAGCCCGGCGACCGTGTCGGCGCGCGGATCGAATGCACGCTCGACCGCGTGATCGTTGGCGGTATTTCGCTCGCCCTTGTTCACCTGGATGTACGCCGCCGGCACGTTCTCGACGCCCTTGCCATCGTCCCCGATCGGATCGAGTCGATACTTGCCTGGCGTGGTCACCGCCTCGTGGAGGTCATCGAGATCGGCCTCGATTGGCAGCGTTAACGGACGCCCATCTCGCGCGTACACCAGCTCCGGTGCACCACGCGGCTTCAGACGCCGAACCCTCCACGCGGTCACCGTGCTCGGGACCTCGAACGTATCGCCGGTCACTGTGAAAGCCAGTTCACTCATCTCGTGCTCCTCGGGTGAGGGCCACACGGCCCCTCTACTCTCCAAAGCACCTGACTTCGCCGAAACTACCGCGCGGCACGAAAATAGCTGGCGCGGTTCTTTCGCGACCACACGCGCTCTCGGCTGCAGCCGGCGATCTTTGGCGTCGAATTGCCCCGATCTTTGGGCCGGACATCCCGCCATGATCTCTCGGCTCGCCAGGAAGCAGCGTCGGGCCGGGTGACGGATCCTCGCGGTCGACGCCCGTTTCGGCAGGCGCGCGATCTTTCTTCGCCCTCCCACAGCGGTGTCCGGCCCGCCCGGTCGCCAGGGATCAGCCTGACTTGATACGCTCCGGTACGATGGGGATGGAGGCCACAACGCAGGAAGCATCCAGCTTCGGCTTCCTTGCACCCTACGGCCCTCTGTATCTGCGCCTGGCCACGGTGGCCGAGCGCGCGCTCGCGGTCGATCCGAGTCTGACGCTGGTGTCCCTTCGCCAGCTCGCGGAGGCGTTCGCCAAGCACGCAGCCGGCCGGGCCGGGCTGATCGGGCCACACGACACGCAGCTCGCCCAGGTCGACCTGCTCCGCATGCTCGAACAGCGCGGGATCGTCCGCGACCCGATCGCCGAGTGCTTCCACGTACTGCGGAAGGCAGGCAACGCGGCGGTTCACGACTTCGTCGGCTCGCGCCAGGACGCACTCGACGTCCTGCGGCTCGCGTACCGACTCGCGTGCTGGTTTCACAAGACATTCGGCGACAGCCACGCGCGCACCAAGTGGCAACCACCACCGTACGTTCCCCCCAGCGATCCGATCGCCACGCTTCGGGCGCTGCAGGAGGAAGCTGCGAGGGCACGAGCCGAGGCCGACGCGCACCGAGCCGATCTTGTTCGTGCGAAGGCGCTGCTTGACGCGGAGACCGCGCGCCGCGACGAGGAAGCGCGCTTGCGCAAGCAGGCCGAGGCCGAGCGTGCCGAGTGGGAGCAACTCGCCGCCGCCTACGAGGTCGACCTCGCCAAGGCCGCCGCCGAGCAGGCGAAGGTAGAGGCTCAGGTCATTGAGGTCGCGGCGAAGGCACCCGCCGAGCAGGAGAAGATCGTGGTCGCGCAGGCGGCCGCCGCAGCAGCCTCCACGGAGCTGGACGAGGCCGAGACCCGCGTGCTCATCGACGCCCAGCTCCGCGCCGCCGGATGGGAGGTCAACAGCAAGACGCTCCGGTGGTCGCACGGGGCGCGCCCCGAGAAGGGCAAGAACCGCGCGATCGCCGAGGTCCCCACGTACAGCAAGGAGGACGGCGACGGCTTCGCCGACTAGGTGCTGTTCGTCGGCCTCCAGCCATACGCCGTCGTCGAGGCGAAGCGGAAGAACAAGAAGGTCCCGTCGCACCTCGACCAGGCCAAGCGTTATTCGCGCGGCCTCGTCGCCGCCGTTCCCGAGCACGATGCGACGCACGCCGCCGAGGGCGGTGCGCTCGCATGGGGATGGAAGACGTCGCTCGCCGCGAGGTCCATGGATCCTCAGTACCTCGTGCCATTCCTCTACTCGACCAACGGCCGCCCGTATCTGCGCCAGCTCGAAGCCGAGAGCGGCGTGTGGTTCCTCGACGTGCGCAACCCGACGAACCACCCGCGTGCGCTCATGGGCTGGCACACGCCCGAAGCTTTGGTCGCGATGCGAACGCAGGACATCGCGGCCGCGCAAGCCAAGCTCGCCTCCCAGCCACCCGACGTCATCCAGGAAGCACTTCGGCTCCGCGACTACCAGGTGAGCGCAATCCGAGCCGTCGAGGACGCGATCGGCCGTGGGCAACGCGAGCTACTCGTGGCGATGGCCACCGGAACCGGCAAGACGCGCACGACGATCGGCCTGATCCACAGGCTCCTCAAGAGCCAGCGGTTCCGCCGCGTGCTGTTCCTGGTCGATCGCACGTCGCTCGGCAAGCAAGCCCATGACGAGGGCTTCGCGGTGATCCGGCTCGAGAACCTTCAGACGTTCGCGCAGAACTACGAGGTCATGGGGCTCGACGGCATCACGCCCGACACCTCCACCAAGGTCCACATCGCGACCGTGCAAGGCATGGTGTATCGGATCATGTCGCCCGCCGACGATGCGCCCCCAGTACCCATCGATGCATACGACTGCATCATCATCGACGAGAGCCACCGGGGCTACACGCTCGACCGCGAGATGAGCGAGGGTGAGCAGGAGCTGCGCGGCGTCGAGTCGTACGTCTCGAGCTACCGCCGCGTGCTCGATCACTTCGACGCGGTGAAGATCGGGCTCACGGCGACCCCTGCCGAGCACACCCGCGAGATCTTCGGCAAACCGGTCTTCGTCTACAGCTACCCCGATGCCGTGGCCGATGGCTGGCTCGTCGACCACGAGCCACCGATCCGGATCGTGACCCAGCTCGCGCGACACGGGATCAAGTTCGACAAGGGCGCCGAGATCCAGAAGCTCCTCAATACCGGCGAGATCCAGCTGTCGCTGCTCCCCGACGAGATGGAGTTCGACGTCGCCGAGTTCAACCGCACGGTGATCACCGACGGATTCAACCGTGCCGTCGCCGCCGAGCTGGCTCAGCACCTCGATCCGACGGGGCCCGCCAAGACGATCATCTTCTGCGTCGACGACCATCACGCGGAGCGCCTGGTACCGATCCTGAAGGCCGCGCTGGAAGAAGCGTGGGGACCGATCGACGACGACACGGTCCAGAAGATCACCAGCGCGATCGACCGCCCGGACCAAGCGATCAAGCGGTTCAAGAACGAACAGAACCCGAAGATCGCGATCACCGTCGACCTGCTATCCACCGGTATCGACGTTCCGGCGGTGTCGAACATCGTGTTCCTGCGCCGGATCAAGAGCCGCATCCTCTACGAGCAGATGCTCGGACGTGCAACGCGTCTGTGCGACGCGATCGGCAAGGAAGTGTTCCGGATCTACGACGCCGTCGGTCTCTACGACGCGTTGTCGCAGGTCTCGGACATGAAGCCGGTCGTCAAGGACGTCACGCGAACGACGAAGGAGCTGATCACCGAGCTTCTCGATCCACGTGCGCTGGCGATCCAGGGTCACGAAGCTGGCCGAACTCACGCCGACGAGGTCCATCGAGAGCTGGTCGAACGCCTGCGTCGCGTGGTGCGGCGGCTCGGCAAGACGGACAAGCGGCGCTCAGAGGAGGTCACGAGCGCGATCGAGTCGCTCGAAGCCGTGCTCGGGGCGCCAGTCGACAAGCTCGCCGATCGCCTCCGTGACGCCGGGGCCGAGGGCGCGATCCAGCTGTTCACCAAGACGCCGGAGCTGGCCGTGTTGATCGAACGGATCGCCGCGCCGTCGTCGGGTCATGGCAAGACCGCGGTGATCGCGCCGCACGCCGACGCGGTGATCGCCATCGAGCGCGGCTATGGCGAAGGCAACACGCGGCCCGAGGACTACCTCGCCGCATTCCAGAGGTTCATCGAGCAGAACAGGAACCAGATCACCGCGTTGACGGTCGTGTGTACGCGTCCACGCGAGCTGACGCGCGCGCAACTCCGGGAGCTCAAGCTCAAGCTGGATGCCGCCGGCTACTCGGAGGCCAAGCTCCGCACCGCGTTCCGGGACTGGAAGAACCAGGACATCGCCGCGACGATCGTGGGCTTCATCCGCCAGCGCGCGCTGGGCTCGCCGCTCATGCCCTACGCCGAGCGTGTCGACCGTGCCGTGGCGAAGATCCTCGCGTCGGGCTCGTTCAAGCCCGGCCAGAGGAAGTGGCTCGAACAGATCGCCAAGCAGCTCAAGAAAGAGATCGTCGTCGACGAGGAAGCGTTCAGTGGCGGCGCATTCGAGAACTTCGGTGGCTGGAAGGGGATCGACAAGCAGTTCGACGGCCGGCTCCAACAGATCCTGAACGACCTCGGCGACGAGGTCTGGAACGATGAGAGAGCAGCCCAAGGTTAAACGACCGTGACCCAAACCTCCGACATCGTCGCGAAGCTATGGAACCTGTGCCACGTCTTGCGGGACGGCGGCATCTCCTATCACCAGTACGTCACCGAGCTGACGCTGTTGCTGTTCCTCAAGATGGCCAAGGAGACGAACAAGGAGAGCACGAAGGAAGGAACGCCGCGGATCCCGAAGGGCTGCCGCTGGGATGACCTTCTCAAGCTCCCTCCGGGTGACGAGAAGCTTGTCGGCTACAGGAAGATGTTGCTCGACCTTGGCCAGGCACGGGACCTGCTCGTGCGCGCGATCTACACTGGTGCCCAGACCACGCTACGCGAGGCGCGTCACCTAGACCGCCTGGTTCTCGACATCGACGGTCTCGACTGGTTCACCGCGAAGTCTGACGGACTCGGCGACATGTACGAAGGACTCCTGGAGAGGAATGCCGGGGAGACCAAGAGCGGCGCCGGTCAGTACTTCACGCCGCGCCCGCTGATCGACGCGATGGTCGAAGTCATGAAGCCGCAAGCCGGCGAGGTGATCCAGGACCCGGCCGCGGGGACGGGCGGCTTCTTGATCGCCGCGGACACGTACATCAAGAAGCACACGGCCGATCTGTTCGACCTCGGAGACAAGGAGCAGAGATTCCAGAAGCGCGAGGCGTTCGTCGGCCTGGAGCTGGTGCCGGAGACGCGCCGGCTCGCGCTCATGAACTGCATGCTCCACGACATCGATGGGATCGGCGAGGGCGCCGTGCGTCTCGGCGACACCTTGACGAGCGACGGTGCGAAGCTGCCCCCGGCGAACCTCATCTTGACCAATCCGCCGTTCGGCACGAAGAAGGGCGCGGGTGGCGGCTCTCGAGAAGACCTCACGTTCTCGACGAGCAACAAACAGCTGATGTTCCTCCAGCACATCTACCGCGCGCTCAAGCCCGGTGGACGCGCCGCGGTGGTGCTGCCCGACAACGTCCTCTTCGAGGATGGGCGCGGGCGCGAGATACGCACCGACCTGATGGACAAGTGCAATCTGCACACGATCCTTCGACTGCCCACCGGCATCTTCTACGCGCAGGGCGTGAAGACGAATGTGCTGTTTTTCACGCGCGGCGAGAAAGACAAAGGCAACACGAAGAAGGTGTGGATCTACGATCTGCGCACGAATGCACCCGCGTTTGGCAAGCGCACCCCGTTCACGCGCGAGTATCTCCAGCCGTTCGTCGACGCGTTCGGGGCAGATTCGACCGGCGCGAAGAACAGGCGCAAGGACGAAGGCGAGCAAGGCCGGTTCCGCGCATTCGCCCGCGACGAAATCGCGAAACGGAACGACAACCTCGATCTCTCGTGGCTCAAGGACGACAATGCACACGACGAGACGACGCTGGGTGAGCCAGACGTGATCGCGGCAGAGATCCGCGTCGAGCTACAGGCTGCACTCGAAGACCTCGCTGCACTTGAAGAGTTGCTTGGCCCAGGAGCTAGCCTGTGAACGAGCTGCCGCAAGGATGGGCTCTTGTCCCTGCTGCAGCAGTGTTCGAGTTCGTGACGAGTGGCTCTCGGGGCTGGGCGCAGTACTACTCCGACGTAGGTGCGCTGTTCATTCGCATTGGCAACCTCGACCACAGCACGATCTCTCTAGATTTGACCGACAGGCAACACGTCCGCCCCCCAACCAACGCTGAAGGGGCTCGTACGCGGCTTCAAGCTGGTGACATTCTCATCTCGATCACGGCCGAACTTGGAATGGTCGGCATTGTTCCACGTGATCTCGGCGAGGCATACGTCAACCAGCATCTTGCGTTGGCGCGTCCAGTTTCCGGGCTCAACGCCGAGTACTTGGCATGGTTCTTCGCAGGTGACGGGAAGCGGCAGCTTCTCGAAATGCGACGAGGGATGACCAAGGCCGGGCTGGGACTTGACGATGTTCGCAGGGTGTCTGTGCTCGTTGCGCCGCTCAAGGAACAGCGCCGCATCGTGACTAAGCTCGACGCGATCCTCGAGCAGAGCGGCGCCGCGAAGGGTCGCCTCGAACGCCTGCCTGCACTGCTCGACAGGCTCAAGCGCTCCATCCTCGCCGCCGCCTTCCGCGGCGACCTCACCGCCGACTGGCGTAACGCCAACCCCAACGTGGCTGGCGAATGGCAGGAGATGACAGTCGAGGATTGCCTCGCCGAACCCATGGCGAACGGTCGCTCAGTGCCAGACGGCACGGGCTCGCCAGTCTTGAGGCTGACAGCGCTACGAGCTGGTCGTGTCGACCTGTCAGCCCGAAAGCTCGGAAACTGGACGCTCGCTGAGGCTGCGCGGTTCTATGTACAGCGAGGCGACTTCCTTGTTGCTCGCGGCAACGGATCCCTAGATCTCGTGGGGCGCGGCGGTATCGTCGAGGACGAACCCGACGGCGTGGCCTACCCGGACACGCTGATACGTCTGCGAATGAAGCCCGACCTCGTAGCAGCGAGGTATCTGCGTTGGGCGTGGGAATCACCGGCAGTCCGGACGCAGATCGAGACCGCTGCTCACACGACCGCCGGAATCCACAAGGTCAGCCAAGGCGACCTTTCGGCGATCCGCATTCAGGTCCCGTCGATCCCCGAGCAACTGGAAGTCGTGAAGCGCCTTGACGCCGCACTCGCGTCAACTGCGGCACTCATCGAAGTCGTCCGTCGAGTCACTGAACGTGTGAACGACCTCGAACGTAGTGCACGCGCCAAGGCGTTCCGCGGTGAGCTTGTGGCGCAAGACCCAGCCGACGAGCCGGCATCCGCGCTGATCGAGCGCATCCGCGCCGTCGTCGACACGCGCACGGAGAACGGCGCTGCGAAGCCGCGCGATCGAGCAGCGCGCGCGAAGTCGCTGGGCCGCATCGCGCTCGCGGAGACCGAGTCATGAGCCGCACACTCGCCGCCCTGAGGAGGCTGAAGCTATGGCGCGGCTGACGAGAGACGACATTATCGCGGGGTGGATCCGTCTCGGCGAGCTGGCCGCGCAAGAGAGCCGCACGATCGATCTGCTTGTAATCGGCGGTGCGGTCATGGCCGTGCACTTCCGCGCACGGGAGGCGACCGCCGATGTTGATGCCGTGTTCGAGCCGCCCCAGGAGACACGGCAGTGGGCGGAGCGGGTCGCCGAGGAGAAGGGCTGGCCATCCGACTGGCTCAACGACGGCGCCAAGGGCTACCTCAACCAGAAGAGCGCCGGCCCGGTGCTCCACGAGAGTGTGGGCATTCGCGTCACAAGCGCTGCGATTCCACACCTGCTGGCGCTCAAGCTCATGGCGTGGCGCGACGACGTCGACTTCAACGACGCCAAGCGCCTACTCGAGGAGCTGCGCCGCTCGCCCGAGTCCGCTCCGTCGAGCCCTGAGGATCTCTGGCCTTGGTCGAGCGCTACGTTGTTCCCGCCTACGCGCAGAAGGCGCGCTATGCTGTCGATGAACTCTGGGAATTGGCACCGTGAGCACTACCGCCGAGAACATCGCGAACGCGATCCTGACCAACGACCCGTTGACCGCGCGGTCGCTCGTTCAAGATTGGCTCCGGTCGGCTCCCGTGTTCGCGAACGAACCGCCGCCCGGCACGGTCGATGTCCGTACGCGCGCCGTGGCGGCTGCCATTGTCGAGCTGCTCGCCGAACGTGCCGGCCAGTCGGCCCCGAGTTGGACGGCTGCCGAGGGGCGACTCGCCTCGCCCCTGTTTCTCGTCGACGCCGCCCAGCACAGCCCAAAGCTACGCGCGCGTGTCGAGCGCGAGAGCCCGGCGCCGCTCCGCAAGCGCAACGTGTTCGCTCCGGCCAGTTACCTCGAACAGCGCTGACGGCGTTTGCTTTCGAGTCGGAACCGGACAGCTCTGCCGACTCCGAAGCAAGGCGATCGGACCACTGTCGATACCGGGATTCGCGTGGCTACCAAGACAAGGTCCAAGAGAATGGCGAAGGCGGTAAATACGGCAGCGTGCCCAAGACTCGAGCGAATGTGATGGAGTCGAGATAGCCGTGGCGAAGAACGACGGATATCCCGACGACGATCCCCCGATCCCCGACGACTACATCGGCTGGTGGCGCATCGTCGAGACCTCGCAGTGGGCCACCGAAGACCTCGACCTGATTGGGCCCGCGATGTTCTCGATCTTCGAACGCGGCGGCCAATGGCGAATGATCGCGCTGCTCGCTGATGTCGAGTGGATCGCGACGAAGACGGCCGTGCGTTTCGTGCTCACCGGCTCGTGGGAATACGATCCCACCGTCGCGACCGGCAGTGTGAAGCTCGGCAAAGACGGGCGGCTCAAGGGCACGTTCAAGATCAAGCAGGGCGATAGCAGCACGTTCATCGCCGAGCGCGCGGAAGCGCCGAGCCGCCCGCTTCCGCCGCCACCGAGCCCTCGCGACAAGTGGCGTCGGTGACACTTTTCGGCAAAGCAGACTCGATGAAGAGAAGCTCGAAACGCAGATTGCCCAGCACGACTGCTGATGCGTCACCACGCACGAACGCAAAGCCACCCGCAAAGCGAGAAGTGGCGCCGGAGTTGGCCAGCGCGGACCGGCCGGCCTTGCGCTACACGAACCGCCGCGGCGACGTCTACTACCCGCACGTCGGCGCCACGAGCACCGGCAAGCGTCGCTACTTCGTTGCGAAGACCGTCGGCGCAGGCGCGCTCGCCGCGCTACCTCCCGGCTGGGAGCTCGTCGAGAGCATCAATGCTGTGGTCTCGCTACGGCGAGTCGACCCAACAGCGCCGCAAGTTCCCGACACCGACCTCGCGCGAGTACGCGCGGAGCTGGCGGCACACCCGCACCTGCGACGTCACCGCGCCGACGTCGTCAAGGGCGCGATCATCGTGTTCCAACCTGTCGGAGGCGTGTCCGATGACTCTGCGCGCGGTTGGCTCGCGTCGGGGTTGTTCACGCGCGCAGCCATCGATCGTCTACGAGAACAGGAAGACGTCCACGTGCGCTACGACCCGGTCCTGCGGTTCGTACCGAGCGATGGTCTCTATGCAATCTCGCGGATGACCTACCGCGGCGAGGGAGGTTGGTCATGGGTGATCGATCACGGTCCACTCGCGCGCATGGCGGCGAAGTACATCAAACTGATCGACACACCCGGCTTCTTCGAGCTGACGTGATGACGGAACAAACGTTTGGTCACGGCCATCGTTGTCGGACGGCGTGATGCGCGTCTACTCGTACATCCTTGCCAAGGATGGCGGCTTCGCGCCCAACCCGTTTCATGGCTTCTGCACCCTCGCCTGCTGCAAACCGAAGATCCGTGCGACCGCGCAGGCCGGTGACCTGATCATCGGGCTGACCTCGCGCAGCGAGCGACTCGCCTATGCGATGAAGGTCTCGAAGGTGCTCGGCTTCGCGGACTACTGGCGAGGGCCGCGCTATGAGATCAAGCGCCCCATCTTCAAGTCGCCGACCAAGCTTCGGCGCATGGGCGACAACATCTACGAGCCCGACGGCGATGGAGCGTTCCGTCAGCTTCCGTCCGCTCATTCCCACCCCGATGGCACCGAGCACCGGGGCAAGAAGGAGCATGACCTCGACGGCTTCAAAGTGCTGGTTGGCGATCGGTTCGCATACTTCGGTGTCGAAGCGCCCGAGTTGCCCACTGCGCTCGCATTTCTCCGCGTGGGTCGCGGACACCGTTGCCAGTTCACGGCCAGCGAGATCGCCGAGGTGAACGCATGGTTCGAGGAGTTACCTCAAGGGGTGCAGGGTCGACGTCGGATGTGGTCAGCGAGTGATGACTCCTGGATGGAGCGATGAAGCTGATCCTCAGTCGCAAGGGCTTCGATTCCGCTGCAGGTGGCGTCGCCAGCCCTGTTCTCACGGATGGGACGATGATCTCGCTGCCGATCCCATCGAAGTCTTCGCCGATTCGCTACAGAGACATCACGATCCGTGGCCACTCGCTGGGGCCGCTCGTGTCTCGGCTGACGCGCGGAAAAGTGAAGTCCGAGTTCAACGCTCATCACGATCCAGACCTCGAGGCGTCCGCGTATCGTCGACAGCATGGTTGGCGTCCGCTGTTTGGTCAGGCCGACCAGTCCCAGAAGGTCCTCGAACGTGAAGGGGTCGGCCCCGGCGATCTATTCTTGTTCTTCGGCTGGTTTCGGCGCGCGGAAGTCCTCGAAGAGAGTGCGCGGTTCGTGAAGGGTGCACCCGATCAGCACGTGATCTGGGGATGGATGCAGATCGATCACGTGTGGCCCGTGGCCACTGCTGCGATTCCTTCCTGGGCCCGCTATCACCCCCACGTCGTTGGTGGCGATCACCTGAAACGCAACACGCTCTACGTGGCGAGGCACAAGCTCGTGGTGCCGGGACTCGATGTTGATCTTCCGGGTTCGGGCGTCTTCGAAGTCCACGACGAACGGCTCGTGCTCACGAGCAAAGGTGCCTCGCGCAGCCTGTGGGATCTACCGGCCTGGTTCGAGCCACGCGAGGGACGTCCAGCGCTCGGCTATCACGAGGATCCGAGCCGCTGGACTCGATCGCATGATCGTGTTCGCCTTCAGAGCGTCGCTCGTGGCCAGGAGTTCGTCCTCGACATGACGAAGTATCCCGAGGCCATCTCATGGCTCGGTACGATCCTGCTCGGCGACCAACACCGCGCGTAGGCACATCCTGGGACGATTTTCCGTTGTCATTTCAAGTTCCAACTGATACTGAACGAGTGTTTAGCCATGGCTGACGGCAGCGCGATCGAATGGACAGACGCGACCTGGAACCCCGTGCGCGGGTGCACCAAGGTCTCGCCGGGCTGCAAGCACTGCTACGCCGAAACGCTCGCCGAGCGATTCCGCGGCGTGCCCAACCACCCATTCGAGCACGGCTTCGATCTCCAGCTGATCCCGTCGGCGTTGGAGTTGCCGCTTCGCTGGCGTGCGGGTCGCCGCATCTTCGTGAACAGCATGTCCGACCTGTTCCACGACGACGTGCCGGCGACGTACATCCGGCGCGTGTTCGGCGTGATGACGCGGGCGTCACATCACCAGTACCAGGTGCTCACCAAGCGCAGCTCGCGAATGGCGCGGCTCGCGGCCAACCTCGACATACCGGCCCACGTGTGGATGGGCGTGAGTGTCGAGAACCAGAAGTACACGACGCGGATCGACGATCTCCGCCGCGTCGACGCCGCTGTTCGATTCTTGAGCGTCGAGCCGCTGCTCGGGCCGATCGAGGATCTCGATCTCACCGGCATCCACTGGGTGATCGTCGGTGGAGAGAGCGGCCACGGCGCGCGGCCGATGGATCCCGCGTGGGTTCGATCGGTCCGCGATCAGTGCATCGCGAGCAACGTGAAGTTTTTCTTCAAGCAGTGGGGCGGCGTTCGCAAGCACGTCACAGGGCGCGTGCTCGATGGCCGTGCGTGGGACGAGATGCCCACCCCGTTACGTGTCACAGGAGCCCGGCTAGCGATCGTGAGGTGAGGGATGGGGGCGCCGAGAACGACGGTATGGAAGATCGAGCCGCACACCCAGGCGAAGCACGAGATCTTGCGACGATACCTCGAAGCGTGGACCGCGATTCTGGGCAGCGGCGCATTCAAGACGATCGCGTACGTCGACGGCTTTGCCGGGCCCGGTGTCTATGAGAATGGCGAGGAGGGCTCGCCGATCATCGCGCTCAAGGCCGCGCTCGTTCAGAAGGACCACATTACCGCTGAGGTCCGTTTCCTGTTCATCGAGAAGGAGCAGGAGCGCGCCGACCACCTCGACGAGTGCATCAAGAAGCTCAGCTTGCCGAGCAACTTCCGTGTGCGTGTCGTCGGTGGAACCACCTTCGAGGATGGGTTTCGCAAGTACCTGCTTCAGCCGTTCCGCGACGCGGGGAAAGGCCTGCCTCCCACGTTCGCATTCATCGACCCGTTCGGATGGAAAGGCGTCCCACTCCAACTGATCGGCGAGATCCTCTCGACGCCACACTGCGAGATTCTGTTCAACTTCATGTACGAGGAGATCAATCGGTTCATCGCGCACCCCAACCATCCCGACGACTTCGATCGCCTGTTCGGGACAAACGCGCGGGACGGCGTGCCTCCCGCGGGCGATACCGATGCGCGCAGGGCGTTCTTTCACGATCTGTACGTCCGGCAGCTCCACGAAGTTGCGGGCGCGCGCTACGTGCGTTCTTTCGAGATGCGCAATAGGAACGACGCGACCGACTACTTTCTGTTCTTCGCGACGAACAGCCGCAAAGGGATCGAGAAGATGAAGGCGGCGATGTGGAGAGTCGACGAGTCGGGCACCTTCCGGTTCTCCGACGCGACCGCGGGTGCCACGCAACTCGCGTTAGCGTTCACCACCGCACCCGATTTCACCGCGCTAAGGCGGGCCATTCTCGGTCGCTTTGCTGGCCAGGTGGCAGAGGTGGCCGACGTTGAAGAGTTCGTCATTGCGGACACGCCATTTCGAGAGACCCACTACAAGAAGATCCTCGCCGATCTGGAACGATCTCAGCTCGTCGTTCCCGTCGATCCGACACACGATCGGCGAGCCGGCACCTACAAGAACACCAGCATGAAGCTCCGGTTTTGTCCCGCGCTGGAGCCGACATGACCGAGTCCGACGACACGCCGAAGGGCGAGCTAATCCTGTATCAGACCGAAGACGGGCGCACGCGCATCGAGTGCCGCTTCGAGGGCGAGACTGTCTGGCTCACGCAGGCAATGATCGCCGAGCTGTTCCAGACCACGCCGCAAAACATCACGCAGCACCTCCGGGAGATCTACGCTGAGGGCGAGCTGGACGAGGCGGCAACGTGTAAGTCTTTCTTACAAGTTCGAACGGAGGGCGGACGCCAGGTCTCGCGTAGCCTGCGCTTCTACAACCTCGACGCGATCATCGCGACCGGCTACCGCGTGCGAAGCACACGGGGCACGCAGTTTCGCAGGTGGGCGACTGCACGTCTGTCCGAGTACCTCGTCAAGGGCTTCACCATGGACGACGAGCGGCTCAATAACCCGCCCGGTCCAGGTGCCACGGACTACTTCGACGAGCTGCTCGAACGGATACGCGACATCCGCGCGTCCGAGCGGCGCTTCTATCAGAAGGTCCTCGAGATCTACGCGACCAGTGTCGACTACGAGTCCTCGGCCGAACTATCCCAGCAGTTCTTCGCAACCGTGCAGAACAAGATGCATTGGGCCACGCACGGCCACACGGCGGCGGAGATCGTTCACGAGCGCGTTGACGCCGACAAGCCGAGCATGGGGATGCAGACCACACGCCCAGGTGGCGTCATTCGCAAAGCCGACGCCGCGATCGCCAAGAACTACCTGACCGAAGGGGAGCTCGCCGTCCTCCACCGCATCGTGAACCTGTACATCGAGTACGCCGAGCTACAGGCGCTCGAACGGAGACCGATGACGATGCGCGACTGGATCTCGAAGCTCGACGAGTTCTTGAAGGCATCTGGCCGGAAGCTGCTCGATCATGCAGGGACCATCTCGGCCGAAGCGGCGAAGGCAAAGGCCGAACGCGAGTACGAGCGCTACCACGCGGGCGAGGATGCGAAGCCGCGCGCGATCGATGCAGCCTTCGAGCGGGTCGCCAAGCAGCTCGTGAAGCCAGCTCCACCACGCCGAAAGCCGCCAACGAGGAAGTCCTGACGACGTGCTTCGCGACTTGACGACGCCTGAAGCGCACATCGCCCAGCAGGTCGACCTAGCGATCGGAGCGCCAGGGTGACGCTTGAGGCGCGCGTCGCCGACGTCCGCACCGCAGCGCGCGGCGGTGGCTTCTACTCAGCGCTCGCCATGGCGCTCGCGCTGCCCGACATCTGCGCTGGCATCGAATGGCCGAGGCTTCGTAGTCAGGAGCGCTATGTTCGCTGGTTCGACGCGTGGGTGCGCGACAAGTACCTCATCCGGGCCCGCGAGCCGCCGGACGGCACGATGAAGCCTGCGATACTCGGCGAAGACTGCTACGCGCTTCGGTGCGCGTACTTGCACACTATGTCGTCCCGAGCCACGTTCAGAAGGTGCGGTATGCTGTCGAGGAGCTTTGGGAGCTGGCCCCATGACCACCGCCGAGAACATCGCGACCACCATCCTCGCCAACGACGCCCTGTCCGTGCGCTCGCTGGTTCAGGACTGGCTCCGCTCGTCGCCGGTGTTCGCGAACGAACCCGCGCCGATCTCGACCGACGCGCGCGTGCGCGTGGTCGCGGCGGCTGTGGTGGAGTTGCTTGCCGAACGCGCCGGTCAGCCCGCGCCCACGTGGGCCGCGGCCGAGGGCCATCTCCCTGTGCCGCTGTTCCTCGTGGAGGCGGCTAGCCGAAGTGCCAAGCTGCGCGCACGCGTCGAACGCGAGAGCCCCGAGGCGCTGCGCAAACACAACGTGTTCGCCCCGGCCGGCTATCTCGACCTGCGATAGCCACGGGCGCGGTCAATCGTCCAACGGACCTCGACTTCGGCAGAGGTCGTTCGCGCGATCTCCGAGCACTGCGGGAAACCCTCGTGGCGGCTATTTGTTCGCGAGCACGCGCGCCCGCATGACAAGATCGTACCGAGCACCGATGAGCCCCCAATCGAGCATATCGCTATTCCGCACGGACGCCTTTTGTGAGGCGAGGGGCTGACATGGGCCGCTCGGTACACGTTCCGATCACGCCCTCGGTGCTCGAATGGGCGATCGAGGAGTCGGGGCTAGACACGGCGACCGTCGCTGAAACGATCGATGTCGAGCGGGACCAACTCGACGCCTGGCTTCGCGGCGACGAGCAGCCTTCGCTGACCGCGTTCAAGAAGCTCGCGAACGCGCTGCGTCGGCCAACGGCGACCTTCCTCCTTCCGGCTCCCCCGAAGGCCAAGACCGTGGCGATCGAGTTCCGCCATCCCCCCGGAGTCGTCGATCGAGAGCTGTTGCCCGAGGAGCGCCTCGCGATTCGCGAGGTCCGTCGCCTTCAAGAGGCCGTCGCGTGGCTCGTCGATGAGCTCGGCCTCGAAACGGAGGAGTTGCCTAAGCTGACGACCTCGACCAAGCCCGAGATCGCCGGACGGCGCCTGCGGGACCTGCTCGGGGTCGACGTCGCATCGCAATCCACATGGCGCGATCCTGGTGTCGCCCTCAAGGAATGGCGTCGCGCGATCGAGAAGGTCGGCGTGCTCGTGTTCTTGCTACCGATCGGTGGCGACGCCGGTCGCGGGTTCTCGTTGTGGGACCCGCGCGCTCCCGCGATCGTCGCAAACACACACTGGAATCCCGCCGCGCGCATCTACACCCTGTTCCACGAGCTGGCACACCTCCTCACCCGCACCAACTCGGTGTGCGATGACAATGGTGCCGGCCGCTCGAACCAAGATCATCCCGATCTGGAGCGGTGGTGTGAGCGTGTCGCAGCCGCCGCGCTGATGCCCGAGGTCGAGCTTCGCGAGTTTGTCGGTGACGGGACCCGTGCCGACCTTGGGACTGCGGGACGCGTGGCCACCCAGTTTCGCGTCAGCCTCAAGGCGGCGGTGCTGCGTCTGATCGATCTGGACCTCGCGACGTGGGGGCTGTTCAAGGCGCTGCCAGCAGGTACCGACTCGAAACAGGGTGGTGGTGGCGGCAAAGGACGCAATCGGGTTCAGGTCCGCATCGACGAGTACGGGGCACGGACGATCAACACGTTCCTCCGCGGCGTTCAACGCGACGTCATCGGGATCTCGGATGCGATGCGCTACCTCGACGTCAGCGATCAAGATCTGTCCGAGCTGGAAAAGACGCTCGCGGCGTGACCAAGGTGGTAGGGGTGGCCGGGGCGCGGGAGATTTACGTGGTCGACACGTCGAGCATCATCCAGGTTCGGCAGGACATGTCCCAGGAAACGCAGACGAAGAAGACCGGCGTCTACCAGAAGCTGATCCACGCGGCGCGCGCAGACGTCTTGGTGTTTCCGAAGGCTGTGATCGATGAGATCCTGGTCGGCCCGACGAAGGCCGCCAAGGGACCAGACCCGGCATCCGGCTGGGCAACGGTCTGCAAGCCGATGGCGGTGCAGAACGACGAGCTGTTCGGCGAGGTCCGCGAGGTCCTCGGCAAGGTCCCCGACCTGCTCGACGTCGCAAAGACCGCGACCACGGACGAGGCCGATCCCTACGTCGTCGGGCTGGCGCTCAAGCTCCAGCGCGAAGGGAACCAGGTCATCGTGATCACCGAGGAGACGAAGGACTCGCCGGTGAAGACCTCGATGCGGAGCGCGTGCGGCGTGATGGGCCTGCCCACGATCTCGATGCGCGTGTTCCTCGCGCGCCAAGGGATCTGGAAGGCGCCGTAGCACGTGGCGAAAGAACGCGCGCAACAAGCTTCGCCGCCAAGATCCGCCCAATTCTTGTCTCCCTCTTGTCTCCCGCAACTCGTTCCTCCTCGACGAGAACGTCACGTCGCCGTCGTTGACCGCGTTGCAGAGATCCGAGCGATGTTGCGCACATCGCCCAGCAGGTCCGTCTACAAGATGGAGAAGTACGGGCTCAAGCCGCCGCCGGCCGGCGCCAAGGTCAGCTGAGTCCGCTGCTCCGGCTCAGCCTCGGATCCCGCGACCGGGTGCGCTGGCCGCGGATCGATCCGCTACGGCTGCGGCTGCGGCGCGGCCCGAGTCCGGAGGCGGTCTCCTCAGAGACGTCAGCAGCATCCGTGCGCGTTCAGCGAGCCGTCATCGTTCCTGCGCGATCGGCGATCCCGCGTGCATGCACGGACGAAAGTGCGCAACCGGCGTGCGAGCGATCCGATACGTGGCGCCATGCCCGATCCGATGCAACGACCGACGACGCAGTCGATCTTCAGCGCGTCACGAACAAAGCGGAGTGATATCGCGCGCCTTCGTGTCAGCACGTCACCCAGCCGTGAAGCTGACACCGGCGTCGTTGGTCCGATCAGTCCAGGGCTCGCGAAGCCGCCCCCCGCCTTCGAGGCCTCGTCATCCGAGGTGGTCGCAACGTGCGAGTCCGCCGCCCCCGCCGTCGACGACGATGATCGGTTCCTCTCGATCCTCGCGGCCCCGCTATGGGGCGAGCCCACCTCGGTCGCCTTCGCCCGCAAGGAGCGAGAGCTTCGCGATGGCTTTGCGCAGCTGGCGATCCTCGCAGCGCGTGCTCTCCACAAGCGGCTCGCGAATCCCGCGGAAGGTGACCGGCTGGCGACGCAATTCGCGCGGCTCACCGCAGAGAGGCAGCATCGTCTGCTGCAGTTCCTGGCGGATGCGCGGCGCCGCGCGGCGGTGGCAGGGCGGAGGTAGTCGTGTCCGACCGTGACCAGCAGCATGGTCCGCACGAGCTCGTGCACGGCCCCGAGCCGCGGCGGACCTCCGGACCGACCTGCGGGCCGCCGCCACCAGCCCCGAAGCTAGGACCGCTCCCCGACCACATCGAGATCGGGAGCGTGCCGATCGACTCCGAAGCGACGTTCCTCGTCGCCGCCCCCTTCATGGTGAGTCACGGCGAAGGCGAGCTGCGCACCTCGCTCGGACCACGAGTGGCGAACCGCAGCACACCGAGTGCGTTTCGCGATCAGCTCGGGCTCGACCCAGATCGCGTTCTCGACACCGCCGAGGTCGCTGCCTTCCAGCTCGCGTCGCCGGCATACAGTCCGGTCACGGGGTACGGCACTCCGCCGCCGGTTCGCGTCCGCTTCAGACCCTCGCGCCCGGGGCCGTTCGAGGTCGTCGTGACCGTCAGCGTCGAGGGCGCCGACGGCTCGACCGATGCGAAGACGATCCGCGTCACGGGCAAGGGGACCCAGCCGAAGCGAGCGCCCGAGCCGAAGCGAGCTCCCGCCATGGTCGACGACCTCCACGCGCCTGACCTGGACAAGACACTCGAAGGGGTCATTCAGCCCGCTTCAGGCCCCGCTATCGGCGGCACGGAGACGATGAGTGGGGCTGTTGGGCTCGCGCAGGTGGCAGCGGAGCTCGTCGTGGACGCCCAAGCGGACGGAGTGCAGGCCGCCAGCGATGATATCCGTTCGTATCAAAGGGTGCGTATGTCGCCGTCGATGCTCGACCAGATCATCGAGATCGCGTTCATGATGGGGGTCTCCGGGATCGCCGGGGTCGTCGCGAAGTATGTCGCGCAGAGCATCAAAGGTCAGCTCGGCACGCTGATGACGGACGGCTTGAAAGAAGGTTTCAAGAACGCGTCGAAGGTTGCCCGCAAGGAGCTCTCGGGAGCGGAGAAGCCGGACCCGGAACGACGGCAGCAGCCCACGATATCCACGAGTGCGATGAATGAGTTCTTTGGCCAGCATCGCCGCCTCGTGCGTCAGCGCGGCGCCCAATACGCCGCCGTCCCGATCCAGCTGTCGGAGTTGCTCCGCAACGTCGAACCCGCGCAAGGGCGAGCCGCGATGATGACATTCGCGCGCGCAATGTCGTCTGCATCCGCGGTGGCGGATCAGATCCAAGCACATGCGACGAAGCTGGGATGGATCGCGGCGGTCGCACACCAGGCGCATGGCGTGACCGCGGTGGACCGTCCCGACGGCTCGAAGGCCGAAACCACCAACCTCGACCGCGCACGTAGCTACGGGTCGCGTGGCTGGTACACGGAAACGCGCGCGCCAACGCATGATGGCGTGCTCGATATCCATGTCGAGCTTCCCGTGGGGGCGACGCCGGTCGAGATGAGCGGCTTGAGGGTCAAGAGCGCGTCGATCACCGGGGTCTCGCAGGAAGTCGCCGACTGGTTGATGGACTACCAGCTCGCGACTGCGGGAATCCCGATTCGCCTGGTGGTGAGTGGGCATCCGGCACTGATCACGCGTGACGAGCTCGGACGCGTCCGCATCAACGGCTACTTGCTCACGAAGGACGCCACGAGCGGGGGCTCGGTGCCGCAATGGACGGAAGCCCACATGCACCGCGGTGCGAAGCTACTCGTGGACAAGGTGCTGTCGAGGACGCTGAGGGCCTGGGGGATCGGGCCGCCAACCAGCGACGACGCCACGGGGCGAGGGAACGTCGTCCCATGAGCCGAACGATCCTGCTGCTCGCGACGCTCGCCGTCGCCTGCTCCGAACCGTCGGTCCGCGCGTACATCGAAATCGTGGCCCTCGAGGACGGGTCGGCCCTCGTCACCTGGCAGGACAAAGGCCGTTCGTTCGGCGTGAGTCGCGTCGGTTCGTCGGCGCGCGTTGCATGGAGCGCTGATCTGGATGGGCGGCCGCACGACCTGTTCCTCGATCGCGGCGTCATCGTGACCGATCGGCTCGTTGCGTTGCGGACGTACCAGCGCGCGGACAGAGCGCAGCAACTCGAGGGTCTCTCGCTCGACGATGGGCGTCGCGCGTGGGTCACCCGATTGCTCGACTCCGGAGGGGAGGAGAGCACGCAAGGTCTCGATGCTTTCAGTGGCTACGCGTCGAAGGACGCGATCAGGCCCTTGATGAAGGGGACGAGCGCGAAGCACGGAAACGAGCTGCTCGACATCGAACCTCTCACCGGTCGACTGCGTACTCGCATCGAGGTCCCGATCCATCACGAGAGCGCACCTTTGACGCTCGCGGGAGGGTTGATCCTGCACGACGAGGGCCGCTCCGTC
>JALZOI010000221.1 GCA_030857245.1 Myxococcota bacterium | reverse complement strand
CCGATGCTGCCGAGGCCACCGCGACCACGCCGCCGCGCTCGCGCGGCCGGCTCGCCGCGCTCACCACGATCGGGCTGGTGGTGCTGGTGATCGGCGGCCACCTGCTCGTCGCCGGCGCGGTCGGGATCGCGCGGGTCGCGGGCCTCAGCGATCGGATCATCGGCCTCACCATCGTCGCGATCGGCACCTCCCTGCCCGAGCTCGCGACGGCGCTGATCGCGGCCGTGCGCGGGCACGGCGACATCGCCATCGGCAACGTCGTCGGCTCGAACATCTTCAACGTGCTGCTGATCCTCGGCGCGTCGGGGCTGGCCGGATCGATCGACGCCAGCCTGCGCAGCGTCGCGTTCGACGTCGGCACGCTGGGGGTGATGACGCTGTTCGCGGCACTCGCGATGGTGATCCGCCGCAAGATCACCCGCGTCGACGGCACGATCCTGCTCCTCGGCTACGTCCTGTTCCTGACCCTGCTCGCGCTGCAGTGAGGAGCGGGACCCCGACGGTGCGGACGCGGGACGGGATTTCTCGCGTGACCGGAGAGCGCTGCGCGTGTGGCGCGCAGGTGTCGTGGCGGAGCGCGGGTCGCCGCGGAGCGCGGGGCGCCGGCCTCGCGAATCCAGCCACCTTCCGCGGCATAGCCGTTGCTCTGCTCGTGATCATCATGCTGCCCCACCGCCTCCTCACTCCCCTGCTCGCGGCCGCGACCTCCCTGGCGATCGCGGCCGGCTGCACCTCGAACGACCGCCCTGGCGTGATCGCGGATGCCTCGCTCGTGGTCATCAACGACTCCGACTATGCGATCTACGAGATCTACCTGACCGAGATCGGGGGCCCAATCTCCTCCGCGGCGACGTGCTGCTCCCCGACGAGGAGCTCGTGCTCGGCGTCGATTGCGGCTTCTACGACGCGTTGCTCGTCGACGAGGACGGCGTGGATTGCGAGCTCCGCGATCTCGACCTCTGTCTCAACGAGGCGACCTGGGTCATCCGCAACAACACGTGCGACGTGTTCAATGCGGCGAAGCAGCGCAAGCAGGAGCTCGAAGCGACGCAGGCCGACCCGACCCAGATCTAGCGCGTCGCGCCAGGTCTACAGGGTGGACAGCGCGTCCTTGAGCCGCTGGTCGTGCGGCTCGATCTCGAGGCCGCGCTGGAACATGCTCTTCGCCTTGGGAGGCTGGCCGAGCTGGAGGTGGATCGTGCCGAGGGCGAAGTACACGTCTGCCTTGGTGACGCCCGCATCGGCGTCGATGTTCTGCAGCACGAGCGACTGGTAGATCTTGCGCGCCTTCTCCCAGTCCTTCGCCTCGAAGTACAGCCGGCCGAGCCCCGACATCGTGACCACGTCCGTCGGGTTGACGCGCAGCGCCTCCTCGTACGCGAGCAGCGCCGCGGGGACGTCGCCGCGCGCCTCGAGGATGCCGCCCTGCCGCTGGCGGAACCGCGCGACGTCCTTCATGCGGCGGCCGGCCTTGGCTTCCTGCGCGAGGCGGTCGTAGATCGGTGCGGCCTCGTCGAGCCGGTTCGCCGCGAAGAAGAGATCCGCGAGCGGTGCGAGCACGCGGACGTCATCGGGCGCGTCGTTCGCTGCGCGCGCGAGTGCGGCGAGCGCCGCGTCGTGCTTGCCGGCCTTGCGCTCGAGGTCGGCGATCTCGACGAGCAGTGCGATCCGCTCGGCCGGCGCGCCCAGCGAGCTGACGCGGCGCTGCAGCATGTCGGCGAGCAGCCCGTTGTCGCGCCGATCACGCGCCAGCTTCTCGAGCGCGTGGATCGCGCCGTCGTGGGCGGGATCGTGCTTGAGCGCCTGCTGGAGGTGCAGGATCGCGGTCTCGGCATCGCCCGAGTCGCGATCGAACCCGACGCGCGCGACCTCGCCGAGCCGGAAGAACAGATCCGCGGCGTCGCGGCCGGAGCGGCCATCCACGACCTTGAGCGCCTGCTCGAGCGTCGCCTTGCACCTGTCCCAGTCGCCCGCGCGCTCGTAGATCTTCGAGAGCCGGGTCAACGCGGCGACCGAGCCGGGCTCGCGCGCCAGGATCTTCTCGAGGATCTCGCCGGCGGCGTCGGGGTTGTCGAGCGGGCCCTCCCAGACGTCGGCCGCCCGGGCGAGCGCGCCGAGCTCGCCGGCAGCGTCACCCGCCACCGCGCTCTGGGTCGCGACCTTCTCGAGGTGCTCGACGAGATCGTGGTGTCGGCCCGCGGCCGCGAGCAGGCGCTCGAGCTCGGCGAACGCCGGTCGGTAGGTCGGATCGGCGTCGAGCGCCGCGTACCAGCTCGCGATCGCGTCGTCTTTGGCACCACGCTGCTGCTCGGCGATCTGCGCCATCTCGGCGTGGATCGCGACCTTGTCGGAGGTCGCCGTCGCGAGGTCAAGCCGGCGGGTCTGGACGTCGGCGACCGCGAGCCAGTCCTCGGCGCGAGCGTGCGCGAACTGCAGCGAGGTCAGCGCTGACAGGTCGTCGGCATCGAGATCGAGGACGGCCTGCCACGCGGCGACCGCCCGCGGACCCTCGGTCTCGAGCTGCGCGATCTCGACGCGGAGCTGCTTCTCGTCATCCGGCGACGTCGCGAGCCGGGCGGCGTGACCGAGCGTGTCGACCAGCGCGCCGCGGTCCGCGGTCGCGCGATACAGGCGAGCCAGCTCGTCGAGCGCGCCGCGATCGCTGTCGTCGTTGTGGATGACCTCGCGCCACGCCGCGATCGCGCCCGCGCGATCGCCGGCACGCTCGCACAGCCCCGCGACCTCGGCGTACGCGGCGCGCTGCTCAGCGGGCTCGGACGCACTCTTGCCACGCTGGCGCAACGCCTCGGCGAGCTCCCCCTGGTCGCCACGCTGGCGGAGGATCTTGATCAGCTCGTCGAGCGTGCCGACGGCGTCGGGATCGAGCGCGAGCGCGGCGCGGTACGAGGTCGCCGCGTCGTCGAGCTGCCCGAGGCGTTCGCGCTGGACGCGGCCGAGGAACGTGAGCAGCGCGACCTGGGTGGCGGGATCCCGATCGATCGAGTCCTTCGCGTGGACGATGGCGTGGAGTCGGGTCCCGACCTCGGGCCACTGCCCGAGGCGCTCGGCGAGGCGCTCGGTCTCGGCGAGCGCCTGGTTCGAGCCCGGCTCGATCGCGAGCCAGCGCAGCGCGCCGTCGAGGGCGCGGCCCCGATCCGCCAGCTTCTGCTCGGCGAGCTCGACGAGCCGCTGCAGCAGGCTCGCCTGGTCGAGCGGATCGCTCGTGATCGCCAGCTTGGCCTCGAGCACGCCGATCAGCCGCGGCGCATCGCCCTCCTGCTCGAGCAACGGCTCGAGGATCTCGACGATCTCGCCGCGGATGTCGGGCGCATCCGTCGCCGCGAGCAGCATCCGCTCGAGCGCGAGCCGCGACGGCGGGTGCGTGGGGTTGATGTTGAGCACCTCGCGGTACGCGACGATCGCGGCGCGCCGATCGTGGAGCGTCGACTCCTGGAGCTCGGCGAGCCGGAACATGAGGTCCGCGATCTGCGCGTCGTTCGTGGAGCCCTCGGCTTCGCGGCGCAACACGCTCGCGAGCGCGGGCCACTCGGCGGCGCGCCGGTAGACGCGCTCGAGCGCCGTCCACGCGGGCTCCGGGTCGTGACCACTCGCGGCGCGCTCGTAGGCGGCCGCCGCGCGGTCGAGGTCAGCCAGGTGGTCCTCGGCGATCTGCCCGAGGCGCATCACGTACGTGTGCTCCGCATCGGGCGGGATGGCCTCGGTGAGGACCTGGTCGAGGCGCGTCGCGAGCAGCTGCCACAGGTCGGGTGCCCCCGCGGGGCGATCGCGCTGCGTCT
The DNA here is from genome assembly GCA_030857245.1 of Myxococcota bacterium. Taxonomy (GTDB): domain Bacteria; phylum Myxococcota_A; class Polyangia; order Haliangiales; family Haliangiaceae; genus JABFXX01. Next base: position 6,441 of record JALZOI010000221.1, on the reverse strand, counting down.
CGGCGATCCGCAGCAGCGGCGCGAGCAACTCGACCTCGGCCGGGTCGGCGGCGAGCGCGCGCGACCACACCGCGAAGGCCTCGGCCGGGGCGCCCGCGATCGTCTCGTGGACATCGGCGAGCGCGGCCCAGTCGGCGCTCGAGTCACCCACGCCGGCGGCGAGCCGCCGCTCGTAGACGCGGACGAGCCCCGCGGCCTCGCGATCGGCGCGATAGCCGCGCTCGAGGATCGTGGTCGCCGCCTCGACGTGCTCGTCGCGCTGCATCAGCGTCTCGAGCGCAGCGCGCGCCCCCGCGTGCGCCGGCAGGATCTGGAGGACGGCGCCGTACCGCGGGATCGCGGCATCGGAGTCCGACAGCTCGGTCTCGACGAGCTGCGCTGCACGGAACGCGAGGTCCGCGCGCTCCTGGGTATCGACCGCGAGCAGGGCGCGGCGGTCGACGATGTCGAGCAGCTCCGGCCAGATCTTCTGCTTGTGGTAGATCCGGTCGAGCTCCGCGAGTGCGCGCTGATCGCTGGCGTCATCGTCGAGCACGGCGGTGAGCTGGCCGATCGCCTGGTAGATGTCGCCGAGCTCGGTCTCGTAGATCCCGGCCGCCGCGTGGCGCAGCTCCTGCCGCGCCGCGACCTCGGTGGTCAACTCGATCTTGCGCTCGATCGTGGAAGCGAGCTCGCGCGAGTCCGCCGCGTTCCCGGCCGCCACCGACGCGCGGTACAGCCGCTCGAGCGAGTCGAGCGCGGCGATGTCGGTGTCGTCGGCGGCGAGCACGTTGCGATACGCCGTGATCGCGCGGGGCGCATCCGCGAGGACCTCCTCGTAGAGCGCGGCCGTGCGATGCAGCAGCACGAGCCGGACGCCCTCGTCCTCCGAGAGCTCGGCGCGTCGCTCCACCACCTTGACGAGCTCCTCGACGCGGCCCACGACCGCGAGCAGCCGGTCGAGCGCGGCGAGCGCGACCATGTCGTCGGGGCGCGCCTCCTCGACCTTGCGCCACGCCTCGATCGCACGCGGCAGGTCCGCACGCTGGACCTCGTGGATGGTCGCGGCGCGCGCCCACAGCCCCCCGGCGAGATCGGTGTTCGGCGCGGCGACGGCACCCTCCTCGAGCGTCAGGACGGCGTCGTCCCAGGCCGCGAGCTTGGCGGCGAGCGCCAGGAACTTGTGGAGGCTCTCGTCGTCGGCGACGTCGATGCGCCACGCCCGCGCGAGCGCATCGAGCGCCATGGTGAGCGCCCCGCCCCGCTGCTCGTGGATCAGCGCGATCTCGTGCAGCGTGGCGACCTGATCCAGCGGATCGCGGACGTAGTCGAGCTTGGCGTCGAGGATGACCACCAGCTTCTGCCACCAGTCCTGCTCGCGATAGACCGGCTCGAGCAGCTCGGTGATCCGCTCGCGGTGCTGATCGTGCACGACGAGCCGCTCGAGCGCGGCGACCGCGCGCTCCCACAGCGGCCCTTCGTCGATCACGTGCTGGTACTGGTCGAGCGCAGCCGCCAGGTCCGTGAGCTGCTGCTCGAACAGCTGCGCCAGCTTGAGCCGGAGCTCGGCGACCTCGTTCGGCTGCTGCGAGCGCGCGAGCCGGCCTTCGAGCAACTCGACGAGCTCGCGCCACTGGCTGCGCGCCCGGTACAGCCGCTCGAGCTCGGCGACCGCCTCGCGGTACGCGTGCACGACGACCGGCGTCTCCGAGCCCTCGGTCGCGAGGATGACCTCGCGCCAGCCCTCGATCGCGCTCGGCGCATCGCCGACGCCGTCCTCGAGCAGGCGCGCACGCTTGATCAGCGCCTCGCGGCGCAGGTCGTCACCGGCGCGCGAGATCACGTCGTCGTAGACGGAGACCAGCTCGGGCCACCGCTGCGCGCGGCCGAGCAGCTCCTCGAGCCGCCGCAGCAGCTCGCGCTCGTTCGGGACCGCGTCCTCGACCACGATCGCGAGGGCGCGCCGGTACGCCGCGTACGCCGCGTCGACGTCGCCGAGCCGGCGGTCGTAGATCGCCGCGACCGCGATCGCGACGTCGCGGATCTCGTCGGAGTCGCCGGGCTCGTCCTCGAGGTAGAGCTGGTAGGTCTCGGCGACGAACCGCCAGTTGTCGACCATCGATGCCAGCCGCTGGAGCTGATCGCGGACCGCCGGATCGCCGGGCGCCTCGCGGAACACCTTCGCGTACCACCGGCTCGCGTTCTCGAAGTCCTCGAGCTGCTCCTCGTAGAGCCGCGCGACGAAGCGCGTCAGCTTGAGGCGATCGCGCGGATCGGTCGCGCCCTCGAGCCGCGCCTCCATGACGCGCACGAGATCAGGCCAGCGCTGCTGGGCCACATAGAGCGGCTCGAGGACCTCGGCCGCGACGACGCGCAGGTCGGGATCGACGAGGTAGCGCTCGACGGCAGCGAGCGCCGTCTCGTTGCGCGAGTCGCCGCTGAGCGCCGCGCTGAAGTTGTCGATCGCGGTCTCGAAGTCGCGCAGCTGCTTCTCGTGGATCTCGCCGAGCTGCACCCGCAGGGCGACGGCCTCCTCGATCGACGTGGCGAACCCGAGCCGGCGCTCGTAGAGATCGACCACGTCGGGCCACCGGCCCTGCTCGCGGTACAGCCCCTCGAGTGCTTCGACGGCATCGCGCCGCTCGGGCGCGACCGCGAGGACCTGCTCCCACGTCGAGATCGCATCGTCGGGACGCCCGAGCTGGACGTAGAGCCCGGCGGCCTCGACGAGCGCGCCGACTCGATCGTCGACGTCACCGCTCGCGGCGTCGGCCTGGCGCAGCAGGATCTCGGTGAGCCGCTCGAAGTCGTCGGTGTCGCGGTAGATGTTCTCGAGGGCCGCGAGCGCGCGCCGGTCGTCGGGCTGGGCGTCGAGCACCTTCTGGTAGTACTCGCGCGCGAGCGCGTGATCGCGGCGGACCGCGCGCGCGAGATCGGCGACGTCGAGGTAGAGGCGGCGCTGGATCTCCGCGTCGAGCACGTTCGGCGCGACCTCGCGGTACGCGTCGATCAGGTCGCTCTCGCGGCCGAGCTCGCCGGCCATGCGCTCGGTCTCCGCGACCACGCTCGCGAGCTCGGGCTCGGTCGCGGCGTGCTGCAGCATCGCGAGCTGGGCCGCGAAGGCACCCGCCTTGTCGCCGAGCCGGAACTCGCGGAGCTTCACGACCTCGCCGAGCGCGCGCAGCTTCGCCGTCGCATCGTCGGTCCAGTCCGCGGCACGCTCCTGCAGGATCGCGAGCCGCTCGTGCTGGTTGGTGTTGTCGTAGACGGGACGCAGGATGTCGGCGGCGACGAGGCGGAGCTCGGGATCCGCGAGCGCGCCCTCGACCGCGCCGAGCGCCTGCGCGTGATCGGGTCGCTCCTGGAGCACCGTCGACCACCGCTCGAGCGCATCCCCCGGGCGCAGCAGCGGACCGGCGAGCAGCTGCGCGATCTCGATCTGGAGTTGCGTGCGGTGCTCGGGCTCGAGCTCGACCTGCCGCTCGAGGAGGTCGAGCAGATCGGCGGGTCGCGCCGCATCGCGGTACAGCCGCGCGAGCTCGGTCAACGCGCGGCGATCGTCGGGATCCCGGTCGAGGATCTCGATGTACGACGCCATCGCCTCTTCGGGCTCCTCGAGCATGACCTCGTGGATCTCGGCGATCCGGGCGAGCAGATCGCGCGCCGACGCGTCGAGGTTGCCGGCACCGTCGAGCTTGCGGCGCAGCACGTCGATGAGCTCGCGCCACTGCTCCGAGCGCTGGTAGAGCCGCTCGAGCGCGTGGAGCGCACCGGCATCGGCGGGCTGATCAGCGAGCAGCTCGCGCCACGTGGCGATCGACGCGGTCGGCTCGGCGAGCTGCTCCTCTTCGAGGACGGCGACCCGCGCGAGCAGCGCCCGACGCTCGCCGGCATCCTCGGCCCACTCGGCGAGGCGGTGGGTGACGTCGCGGAGCTCGCGCCAGCTCCGGTTCTCCTCGTAGAGCCGGGCGAGCGCGGAGGCGGCCTTGCGGACCGCGATCGCGTTGGTCGAGTCCATGTCGAGCAGCCGGCGGTACGCCGTGATCGCGCGCGGAGCGTCCCCGAGCTGGACGTCGTAGTACGTGGCGAGCTCGCCGAGCAGCGCCGCCCGCGTGGTGACGTCGCCGGACGGTGCCTCGGTCGAGGCCGTCTCGAGCGCGGCGGTGGCCTCGGGCCAGCGGCCGAGCTGTTGCGCGAGCCGGGCCAGCTCGCCGCGCGCCCGCTCGTGCGTCGGATCGAGCGCGAGGACCTCGACCCACGCCTCGAAAGCGGCACCCGCGCCGCCGAGCTCGGCTTCTTCGATCGTCGCGATCCGCGAGAGCAGCTCGACAGCCTCCGTGCCGACGACCATCGAGCGCTGCGCGCGGAGCACGCCCACGAGGTCCTTCCACTGCTTGTCGTGCTCGTAGAGCGGCTCGAGCAGCCGCGCGACGCGCATCCGCACGTCCTGCACCGGCAGCAGGCCCTCGAGCAGCACGCGCGCGCCCGCGTGGCCGCGATCGCGGCTGACGACGTCATCGAGCAGGTCCACCGCACGCTTCGGATCACCGAGGCGGCGCGCGAACAGGCCGGCGCGGCGAAACCCGAGCTCGACCAGCTCGGCCGGCGTGCTCGCGTGATCGACCTGGTGACCGAGCAGCTCCTCGAGGTCCTGCCACTGCGCGCTCGCGGTGTAGAGCCGATCGAGCGCCTGGTACGACGCGAGGTAGGAGGGATCGATCTCGAGCACGCGCTTGTGCGCGGCCGCCGCCAGCGACGGCTGGCCGAGGAGCTCCTCCTCGAGGCCCGCGAGCTCGAGCAGGATGCGCAGCCGGACCGTATCGTCGATCGAGACATCGGCGCGGCGCTCGAGGAGCGCGCGGAGATCGCCGTAGCGCTGGTCGCGGCGGTAGCCGGCGGCGAGCGCCTCGAACGCATCCGCGGCGTCGGGGTCGACCTCGAGCACCGCGATCCAGGCGCGCTCGGCGGTGGCCGGATCGCCGAGCCGGTCGCCGGCGAGCTTCGCGAGCTCGGTCGCGATCGCGCGGATCTCGTCGCGCGGGCCCTCCTCGCCGCGCAGGGTCGCGAGCGCGGATGCCAGCTGACCGGCCCACTCGCCGTCGCGCCCGAGCTGGCCGGCGAGCACGCCGAGTGCACCGCGGACCTCGGCATCGCCGGGCTCGGCGCTGATCACGCGGAGGCCGGCCTGCCACGCCGACCCGGGATCGCCGAGCTCGGAGTGATAGAGCCGCATCAGCTGGCGATCGAGGTCGAGGCGATCCGCGGCGGAGGTCTCGACGCTCGCGCGCAGCAGCTCGAGCGCCGTCGCCTGCTCGCCCACGTGCTTCGCCGCCTCGAGGTGCGGCAGAACCAGGCGCACCGCGGCGATCCGCTGCGCCGGATCGAGCGTGCCGCCGGGCGAGGCCGGCAGCACGAGGCGGCAGATCGCGGCGACCGCCTGCGGGCGCACCGTCCCGCCCGGTGCCGGGACCGCGAGCGCGTCGCGGTAGTGCGGCAAGGCGTGCGCGGGACGCTCGAGGCTCTGCTCTTCGAGGCCGCCGAGCCGCATCAGCAGCTCGAAGCGGGGCTGGCCATCGGGACGGGACGAGATCGACGCGAGCTCCTGGCCGAGGACCTCGACGAGCGCCTCCCAGTCACCGCGGGCCTCCTCGATCCGCGCCAGCGAGCGCAGCGCACGGACCTGGTTCGGCAGGGTCGCGAGCGCCTCGCGGTACGTCGCGGCGGCACCGTCGAGGTCGACGAGCTTCTCCTCCTGCAACGACGCGATCTCGATCAGCAGCGACGCACGCTCCGTCGCATCCTGCTCGCGCGTGACGCGACGCCGATACGATCCGAGCAGCTCGGTCCAGTCGGCGAGCTGGATCGCCAGCTCCTCGAGGTGTTGCTCGGCGTCGCGCGACTCGGGATCGAGCTCGAGGATCTGGCGGTGAAAGCCGCGCGCCCGATCCGGATCGTCGAGCCGGCGGCTCGCGATCTTGGCGAGGTCGCGGAGCAGCTTGAGGCGCGTGGCGGCGTCGAGCTCGGTGCCCGGACGCGTGTGCTTCTCGAACACGGTCGCGAGGTCGCGCCACTGCTCGGGCTCCTGCGCGAGCCGCATGACGTCGGCGTAGAGCTGCTCGTGCGCGGGCGAGAGATCGAAGGCTCGCAGGGTCCACGTGAAGGCGAGCGTGCGCGACGCCAGCTTCTGCTCGCAGATCTGGCGGATCTGCGAGATCTTGGCGAGCCGCGCGGCGATGTCGGGAGCCGCGGCGAGCTCGATCTCGTAGACGGTGATGAGCCGCGCCCACTTCTCCTGCTGGGCGTAGATCGGCGCGAGCGCGATCGCGGCGCCGGTGTGGTGCGGCTCGACGGCGAGCACGCGCTCCCAGACCTGGCGCGCCCGCTCGAGCGCCTGCTGCGCCGGGGTGCCATCGCCACCGTCGCGGGAGGACCGCTTCGCCGGCTTGCCGGCGGGTGCGACGG
>JALZOI010000824.1 GCA_030857245.1 Myxococcota bacterium | reverse complement strand
GCGCAGAACAACGCCCGCCGACCCCAGGCACAGGCAGCCGCGCCCGCCGTCGACCCGCCGCGCCCGCGTCGCGGCCAGACCGAGGCCGAGGAGCTCGAGACCGAGATCGCCTCGGAGGGGAGCGGCGGTCGCGGCGAGGACTGGCGCGCCGCGCTGGCCGTCGAGGACGAGCAGCTGGTCGAGTGGCAGGCGTCCGAGGAGACCGTGACCGGCGGCGACGAGCTCACCGACCGCAAGCGCTGAGCCGCGAACTGGGCACCGCCCGCGCCGCGCAGTACGCTCGCGGCATGTCTCGTGAGGCGTGTGTGGAGCTCGCGGTTCGGCTCGGTCTCGATCCCGCGGCGGTCATCGAGGACTGGACCGAGCGCGCGTCGATCCGCGAGTTCGATGGCGGCCTGTCCCGCGAGGACGCCGAGCGCGCCGCCCTCGACGAGCTCCGGCTGCGCTACGAGACCTCGGCGCTGACCGCCGGCGAGCCCCGGCTCGGTCCGCGCAGCGCGCCGTCGACGGCGGCGCGGGCGACCGATACCGCCGCCGACGACGGTGCTCCGGGCAAGCCGCGCGGCTGATCGCCGTCCGAAACGACCAATCGCCCGGCATTGCCGAGCGATCTGGTGGGCGTTGCAGGGATTGAACCTGCGACTTATTCCGTGTGAAGGAATCACTCTCCCGCTGAGTTAAACGCCCGAGTGGCGATTGAATTACCGCCGCTGGCGGGCGGTGTCAACGGGGGTTTCTCACGGACGCGTGATGCTCGGGCCTCGTGGGCCCGTGATACGACACGCCCCATGCAACGCAGCATCGTGCGGACGGCGACGGCGCCGGCGGCGATCGGCCCCTATTCGCAGGCCGTGATCGTCGAGGTCGGGGAGGGCAAGCGGATGATGTTCTGCAGCGGTCAGATCCCGCTCGATCCGAAAACCGGCGCGCTCGTCGCAGGCGATGTGTCCGCCCAGACCCGGCAGGTGCTCGAGAACCTCGGCGCGGTCCTCGAGGCCGCGGGCGCGAGCTTCGGCGACGTCGTGCGGACGACGATCTTCCTCGCCGACCTCGAGGACTTCGGGGCGGTGAACACGGTCTACGGCGAGCGCTTCCCGCAGGATCCCCCCGCGCGCGCGACGGTGCAGGTCTCGCGGTTGCCGCGTGATGCCCGCGTCGAGATCGACGCGATCGCCATCTTCTGAGCAGGAGGCTGTGATGTCGCAAGCGATCGAGTCGGTGCTCACCGAGACGCGGAGCTTCCCGCCACCCGCCGCCTTCGCCGAGACGGCGCACGTCAAGAGCGCGGCGGAGTACGAGGCGCTCTACGACCGCGCGGCGCGCGATCCCGAGGGCTTCTGGGCCGAGCGGGCCGACGAGCTCGCGTGGGCGACCCGGTGGAAGCGCGTGCTCGACTGGAAGTCGCCGGATGCGAAGTGGTTCGTCGGGGGCAAGCTCAACGCCAGCGTGAGCTGCCTCGACCGTCACGCGGCGTCGTGGCGCAAGAACAAGGCGGCGATCATCTTCGAGGGCGAGCCCGGCGACACCCGCGTCCTCACGTACGGTCAGCTCCACCGCGAGGTCTGCAAGGCGGCGAACGCGCTCACCGCGCTCGGCATCCGCGCGGGTGACTTCGTCGCGATCTACCTGCCCATGATCCCCGAGGCTGCCATCGCGATGCTCGCGTGCGCGCGGATCGGCGCGCCGCACACCGTCGTGTTCGGCGGGTTCTCGGCCGAGGCGCTGCGCGACCGGATCGAGGACTCGAACGCGAAGCTCGTGATCACCGCCGACGGTGGCTGGCGGCGCGGGCAGATCGTCCCGCTCAAGGACAACGTCGACAAGGCGGTCGAGGGGACCGGCGTCACCAGCGTGCTCGTCGTCAAGCGCTGCGACGCGACGTTCACCTGGCACGACCGCGACGTGTGGTGGCACGACATCGTCGAGCAGGCGTCGCCGAAGCACGTCGCGAAGCCGTTCGACAGCGAGCACACGCTGTTCACGCTGTACACGAGCGGCACGACCGGCAAGCCGAAGGGCATCCTGCACACGACCGGCGGCTACCTGACGAATGTGGCGTACACGACCAAGCTCGTCTTCGACCTGCGCGACGACGACGTGTTCTGGTGCACCGCCGACATCGGCTGGGTCACCGGCCACAGCTACGTCGTCTACGGTCCGCTCGCCAACGGCGCGACGGTGCTGATGTACGAGGGCGCGCCGAACCAGCCGGGCCCCGATCGGTTCTGGGAGATCGTCGCGAAGTGGGGCGTCACCATCTTCTACACGGCGCCCACGGCGATCCGCGCCTTCATGCGGTGGGGCGACGACTGGCCGGCGAAGCACGATCTGTCGTCGCTGCGGCTGCTCGGCTCGGTCGGTGAGCCCATCAACCCCGAAGCGTGGATGTGGTACCGCAAGCAGATCGGCGGCGACCGCTGCCCGATCGTCGACACGTGGTGGCAGACCGAGACCGGCGCGATCATGATCTCGCCGCTGCCCGGCGCGACCGCGACCAAGCCCGGCTCCGCGACGCGGCCGCTGCCCGGCATCGCCGCCGATGTCGTCCAGCGCGACGGCACGCCGTGCCAGCCGAACGAGGGCGGCTTCCTCGTCATCAAGCGGCCGTGGCCGTCGATGCTGCGCACGATCGCGGGCGATCACGAGCGCTTCCAGAAGACGTACTTCGGCGAGGTCAAGGACTGCTACTTCGCCGGCGACGGCGCGCGCAAGGATCCCGACGGCTACTTCTGGATCATGGGGCGCGTCGACGACGTCATCAACGTCGCCGGCCACCGGCTCTCGACGATGGAGGTCGAGAGTGCGCTGGTCTCGCACCCGAAGGTCGCCGAGGCCGCGGTGGTCGGCCGCCCTGACGAGCTCAAGGGCCAGGCCATCGTCGCGTTCGTGACGCCGCGCCAGGGCGTGGTCGCGGATGACGCGCTCGCCCGCGAGCTGCGCGAGCACGTGGCGCGGGAGATCGGCGCGCTGGCGCGGCCCGAGGAGATCCGGTTCGCCGAGGCGCTGCCGAAGACGCGGTCGGGCAAGATCATGCGACGGCTGCTCCGCGAGGTCGCCTCGGGGAGTGCGTCGCGCGGCGACACCACGACGCTCGAGGACCAGGGCGTCCTCGAGAAGCTCGCGCAGACC
>JALZOI010000823.1 GCA_030857245.1 Myxococcota bacterium | reverse complement strand
CGTCCGCGCGCTCGCCGGCCGCGCTCGCCGAGCGTGCCACGGCGGGGCCCGGCCAGCCGCTGCCGTTCCTCGATCTCGTCCAGGCCAGCTTCGGCCGCCACGACGTGTCGAAGGTGCGCGCGCACGTCGGCGGGGAAGCTGCCGAGGCGGCGGGCCAGCTCGGCGCGCAAGCGTTCGCCGTTCGCGATCAGGTCGCGTTCGCGGGACCGCCCGATCTGCACACCGCGGCGCACGAGGCCGCGCACGTCGTGCAGCAGCGAGCGGGGGTCGCCCTCGAGGGCGGCATCGACCAACCCGGCGACGCGTACGAGCACCACGCCGATCGAGTCGCCGACGCGGTCGTGGGCGGCGAGTCGGCCGAGCCGCTCCTCGACACCATGGCTGGCTCAGGCGCCCGTGCGTCGGCCTCGAACGCGGTGGTCCAGCGCAAGAGCGGCGGCGATCGCGGTCCAGGGCGCCGGCCCAGCGGGTTCGCCAGGTATCTCTACGTCCACGAGATCGCGCTACGGGGCGCGCTCGCCGAGCACCTCGCGGGCACCGAGTGGCCCGATCCTGCGCCCGACGTTCCCTTCGCACCGGGTGGTCACTCGAGGTTCTCGGCGAGCCTCGTCGCGAGCATCGCGGCGCGCCTCGGCGACGGTGACACGCTTCCGCAGCTCCTGCATCCGAGCAAGATCGTCGAGCTGTTCCACCAGTTCGTGCCCACCCTCGAGCACGCGAACTGGTCCCGCGCGTTCGGGCAGAGCTTCGCGCAGGCCGTCGAGCGGGTCGCGTTCACGTCCCTGACCACGCGCGTTGGCCCGCGGTACCGCGCTGCCGCGCAGCGCGTTCGGGTGCCGCGCGCCGAGGATGTGCTCGCCGGACATCCGATCGATCCGCTCGTCGCGCAGGCTCTGACGCGACCCGATGTCGTCGACGCCACGCGAGTCGCCGCCACGCCGGATCGCGGCGTGACCGCGCCGGCGCCGGTGCAGGCGCGCTGGCTCGGGCGCAGCCACCCCGAGCTGTGGAACTTCGTCCAGGTGTCGCCGGCTTCGGCGAGCGTGGAGGACGTGGCCGCGACCCTCTGGCGCGATCCCGCGAGCTCGACGATGGCCTTCGCGATCCGCAAGTACGGCGACGTGTTCCGGATCGCGCCGGCTCACGCGCGCAAGCTGATCAACACCCAGTATCGCGGGGAGGTCGTCGGCGCGGCGAGCGGGGATGCGAGCAACGAGGCGCAGATCCTCGCGCTGGCCCGATCGAGTCTCGGCCAGGGCGATGCCGCGGTCCGCCAGTTCCCGCAGGAGCGCACCGGGACCGGGGCCGCTCAAGCGAAGGCTGCCGGGCCCGCGGGCGCGCCTGCCGTACCGCGCGTCGAACAGCTCATGGCGATCGAGCGCCAGATCGGAGCGCTCCTCGAGGCGCTCCGCGGCCAGCTCGCGCCGCTCGAGCTGGCTTCGAACCTCGCCCCCGCCTCCGACGCCCGCGCCGCGCGGGTCTCCCTGCTCGCCGATGCCGACGCGAGCACGCGGACGGACTGGCTGCCCGTGCTGCAGTTCCAGCACGCGCAGCTCATGACGATCGCGCGGAAGCTCCGGCCGCTCGCCAGCAAGTTGCGGCTGCTCGAGGTGCTGCCGGGCCTCGCGCTCGATGCGGCCCGGCGGCAGGAGCGCCACGAGCTCCGCGAGACGATCACCATGTACGCGAATGCGGCCGCGGTCTCGCATCTGCGCGATCAGAGCTCGACGCTGCTGCACGGCATCTCGGACCGCGAGCAGGCCGCCCGGATGGCCGGCCTCGATGCGGTGCAGATCGACCTGGAGGCGGCGACACGCGAGGCGATCGCCACGCCGCACGGTGCACCGCGAGGGAGCGTGACCGCCGCGGACCACATCGCGCAGCAACGTCAAGCGACGCTCCGCGGCAGCGGCGCGGGCGGTTCGCCCTACGCGCAGCAACAGGCGATCACGCACGCGGGCGAGCTCGCGCTGGAGTCGCGGATGCAAGCAGCCGAGCACGCCCTCGAACAGTTGCGGCTGGTCGCGCGGGAGCTGTTCCCGGATCCGGAGGAGCTGCGCCTGCTGCTGCCGAACGTGAAGCTGCTCCCCGAGGTCCTGCGCGACGTGAAGGACCACCTCCACGACGTGCACCGGACGTGGGAGACCGCGAGGCGCGACGGCACCGCCGTGGTCCAGATGGATCCGAAGGCGCCACCCGACTGGGCAGAATGGCAGGGCCGCGCGGCCGGCCTTGCCGCGGCGCGTGCGGCGTTCGCGAAGATCGCCGGTGACCAGAGCATCGGCGCGTTCCTGAACGCGGCCGTGAAGCAGATCCGCCGCCGGCAGCTCATCAAGACGATCGTCTCGCTCGCGGAGGCGCTCCTCATCACGCTCGCGACCGGCATGGCAGCGGCGGCGATCGGTCGCATGGTCGCGTCCGCCATCGCGACGCAGGCATCGGGGCTCGCCGCGCGGAGCCTCGCGTTTGCTGTCGATGTCTCGATCAACGCCTCGATGAACTCGGTGGTGCAGCTCGCGCAAGCGGACGGCCGCGGCTCACCCGGCTGGGCGATGCTGGAGAACACGCTCGCGGAGCTGTTCACACGCGGGATGATGGCACCCCTGCGCAGGATGCAGACGGCCGCGCAGCGCGAGGCCCGCGAGCTGGCTCGGCTGCCGCATCTCTCGGCAGCCGAGCGCCGGGCCGTGCGCGGCGTCGACTTCGCCGGCACGACCTTGATGGTCGAGATGGTCGGCGGCATGGCGTCGCAGTGGGCCGCGCAGCGCCTCGTCCACACGTTCCAGCAGTCGGGGCGCCAGGTCTCGGACCCGTTCGCGTACAGCGTGCTCCAGCAGGGCGCGGCGATCGCGGTCGGCAAGTTCTTCCGCGGCCGGTTCGCGGCGTGGCAGAAGCATCGCGATGCACTCGCCCGGACGCGGCTCGCCGACCTGCCCGCAGCCCGCGAGCTGGTCGCGGGGCGCGAGCAGTTCTATCGCGACGCTCGCCAGCTCGCCGAGAGCCTGTCGCCCGATCCCGCCGCCGGCGAGAAGCTCCTCCACGATGACGCGGCGCTGATCGGGCAGGCGCGCGCGCTGTTCACGGCGGGCGCCGCTGGCGGGGAGGCTCACGCGCCACCGGGTGCGCGTGGGC
>JALZOI010000220.1 GCA_030857245.1 Myxococcota bacterium | reverse complement strand
CCCCACTGCTCGAACACGGTGCGACGGTGACGGACGCGGCCGACGAGCTCGCGCAAGCTATCCATGATGTCGGGTGGCAGCACGAGATCCGACCACGACGCCAGGCGATCGACGCGGCGCGCGTGATCGGCGAGCCGAAGATCTCTGCTCTGCCGCAAGAAGTTGTCGATGCGATCGTCGGCGGGCTCGTCGAGTACCGCCCCCGTCGCGCCGCCAAGCGAGGCTACGGCGCGATGAATCACGCCCGGACCGACGCGGTACCGCGCGGCGAGCCCGGCCTGGTCGCGCAGCCAGAACTGGGTCGGCGCCAGCGCGCGCTCCCACACGCCCGTCCGCTCGGTCTCCGACAGCGTCGGCAGATCGATGACGACGTGGCCGATCGGAAACGGCGGGCTGACATCCGCAGGGGAGATCACGGCGATCGGGCCCGGGTGCGCAGCGCAGACCTCGAGTGCGATCTCGGCGCCATCGCGTTCGTCGAACACGACCTCGTCGAGGCCGCGGATCACCGGGACGAGGCCCGCGAGCTGCGACCGACGCAACGCGAGTTGAAGCGCGCGGGCGAAGCGGTCCGCGTCGCGCGGTCGCGCCGCGGTGTCGATGACGCCGAGCGCGCGGTTCGCCGAGCGCGCGAACGCCGCAAGCAGCGTGCGCCGGCCACTCCCCGCACGGCCGCGGACCGCGATGCGCGCGGGCTTGCTCGCACGCGCGAGCGCGGCGATCGCCTGTTCGCACACGCCTGGCGCGAGCTCGAGCTCGCCAAGCTCGCGATCGGCTTCCCGAACGACCGGGGCCACGCCGAGCTCGGGCGGCTCACCGCGTAGCCGCGCGAGGATCACGCCGTCGACCTCGAGCGACGCGAACGGACCGGAGCGCTTGGCGCGCGACTCGATGATGCCGAGCCGCACGAGAGGTGCGCGGGGGTGGAGCTCCGCGGCGACGTCGTGGCGGTTCACTCGGCCCTCGAGGAGCTGCTCGACGAGACGTTGATCGACGAGCGCGCGGCCCGGATCATTCGCGAGGATGCCGTAGAGTCGCGCGACCTCGCCGTGCAGCGCCGGCGCCGCGATCACGAGCAGGATGTCGACGGCGGTGGGCGAGAGCCCGAGCTCGTCGGCCAGCTCGGTGATCGGCATCGCTGCACCGCGATACGCCGGATCGCTTGCGAGCTCGCGCTCGTGCGCGGCGAGCGCGTCACGGGCGACCGTAACGTAGTCCGGCGCGAAGCCGGCGTTCTTGCCGACGAGCGCGGCGACCTCGTGCTCGTACGGGTGCGCGCCCTCATTGCCGTAGCCGAGCCGCCGCGAATCCCAGGCGCGGGTGATCGCCTGCAGCGCCCACAGCATCACGGAGCGGATCTCGCGATCGAGCTCGCCGAGCGCTTCGATCCGAGTGACCCGCGAGCGGGGCGGACGCGGCTCCAGCGAATCGACGATGATGCGGGGCCACGACACGGCCGGGCGTGTCGGCTGCGGAACGATCGGTCTCGCGGTCGCCGGTTCCTCGTCGACGACGGCAACGGCCGGCGCCGGCGCGACCTGAAGCGTCGCCGCGCCTGCGTCTACCTCGGACGCCGGCTCGCTCGTGGACCTCAGGCACGCGCCGATCGACGCGAGCACGAGGGCACCATCCGGGAGGCGGATGGCGAGCTGCGTACCGTCGGGATCGATCGCGACCTCCGTGACGCCGTCGTCGACGACCACCACCCCGAGCGACCGCCCGAAGCGTAGGTCGATCAGCTCGAGCCGTCCGGGGGCGTGCCACACGACGGCGATACCCCGACGCGCGGCGATCGCGAGCGGGTCTCCGGGCAGCACGAGTGTCTGCTGGATGCGACCGCTCGACAGCGCGATCAGCGTCGCTGCACGTCGCCGCTGATGATCGGCGAGCGCGAGTAGCGAGGTTCCGTCGAACAGCACGCTGGCGCTGGCGATCCGTGCACCATCGACGAGCGTGCACGTCGCGCCGGTCGGCAGCGTGAGCCGCGAGCCGAACGCGCGGACGTAGCGACGTCCGGCGACCGGCACGATCGCATCTGCCTCGGTCGCGAGGAAGGTGAGCGTGCCGAGGTCATCCACGATCATCGCGGGCGAGCTCGCGGTCCAGAGCGCCGCCGGCGGGCCGACCAGCGTTGGGACGAGTACCGCGCCGGCATCGCTCGCGAGCGCGTGCTCGCCGATGATGCGCCCATCGATCGCGATCCGGACCAGCGCGCCGGCGCGTGTCGCGACCCACACCTGATCGGTGAACGCGGCGATCGCCTGGATGCCCGCCAGCTCGACGCGCTTGCGGCACGTGCCGTCGACGCGCTCGATCGCGATCGCATCGGTGTCGGCGACCACGACGTGGCGACCATCGCGGGTGAACTGGAGGTGGCTCGAACCGGCGTTCGTTCTCATCACCGAGGTAGATGCCGCTTTTTAGAGATGTGACACCTCCGGCCAACCCGCGGATCTTGCTCGTCCATCCCGAGGTCGACCTTGATGGCTGACTCGGCGCCTTGCGAGACGACATCAGAAGTTGCCGGGCCAGACCTGCCGGCGGGCGGCAGGCCGCAAGACGAAGTACGTCACGGTGCCGCCGACGATGGCGACCGCCGAGATGAGCAGGAGCGCAAGGAAGCTCGCAGACGACAGCGTCACGTAGATCGTCGAGACCCACAGGGCAAACTGCAGGACCCAGCCAACGCCGAGCACGGCCCGGGCGATCTTCATCTTGAACAGTCGCTTCGGATCGAGCTCGACCAAGCGCTCCCAGAGCAGCTGCTCTAGCCGCCAGTACGTCGAGATGACCGGGATGATCTCGAGCGTGAGGAATGCCGAGGTGATCAAGCCGCCGACCATCGGCGCGGCGAGGCGCTTCATCACGTCCGCACCCGAGCCCGAGGCCCAGAGGAGTGGGATGAGACCGACCAACATCGTGCCGACCGTCATCAGCTTGGGCCGGACACGCATCACTGTCCCTTCCATGTGGGCGTGGATGACGTCCTGAAGATCGCGCATCTTGCCCGCGCGCTTGCGGCGCTCGTAGGCATGATCGATGTAGACGATCATGATGATGCCGGTTTGCGCCGCGAGGCCGACGAGGGCGATCACGCCGACATACACCGCCGTCGAGAGCCGGTAGTCGAGCAGCCAGAGGAGCCAGACGCTGCCGACGAGCGCGAACGGGATGGAGAGCAGGATGATCAGGACCTCGACGACGTTCTTGAACTGCAGGAACAACAGGACGAAGATCAGCATCAAGGTCACCGGGATGACAATCTTCATCCGGGCGGCCATCTCCTCGAGCAGCTCGTACTGCCCGGTCCACTTGAGAAAATATCCGGCGGGCAACACGAGATCACCGCTGGCCTTCGCCTTCGCCACGATCGCCTTGGCTTCGTCGACGTAGCCGCCGATGTCGCGCTTGTCTTGATCGATGTCGACGTACACGTAGCCGACGAGCAACCCGTCTTCGTCGCGCACCATCGGGGGACCGCCGACGATCTTGATGTCGGCGAGCTGCCCGAGCGGCACGTAGAGCCTGCCGCCGTCCGACACGACGCCGGTGCTATCGCCGCTCGTCATCGGCGTCATGCCGGTTGTCATCCCACCGGTCTGCATTCCTCCGAAGGGCATGCCACCCATCGGGGCGTCGGACATCGGCCCCATGTCCGGCAGGCGCGGGCGAGGTCCAGCCATGCCGCCTTTGCTCTCGCCATCCATGCCGTTCTGGGCGAGCAGGATGCGACCACCATCTGGGTCAGCGGGTGCCTTCATCAGACTTCCTTGCTTGCCCATGCCTCCACCCGAACCACCAGCGGGCATGCTGCCAACCGGGACCAGCACTCGCTTGAGCGCGTCCATGTCACTTCGCAGATCCTGCGGATAGCGGACGTTGACGCTGAACCGGTTGCGGCCCTCGATCGTGACCGTGATCGGCATGCCGCCGATCGCCGCTTCGATCGTTCGATTGACGTCGCCGACCGTCAGTCCGTAACGCGCGAGCTTGTCGCGGTCGGGAATGATGTCGAGGTAGAGACCGCCGAGGTTGCGCTCGTAGAGGACGCTGCGCGTCCCATCGATCGGCGTCAGCAAGCGTTCGAGCGTGGTCCCGGCCTTCTCGATCTCCTTCAGATCGGTGCCGAAGATCTTGATCCCGATCGGCGTCCGGATGCCGGTCGTCAGCATGTCAATGCGGGTCTTGATCGGCATCGTCCACGCGTTCGTCCAGCCCGGGAACTGCATCTTCGAGTTCATCTCGGTCGTCAGCTCTTCCCACGTGATCGTTCGCTCGTCGGACCAGAATGCGTACCAGCGGTCGTCCTTGACCTTTCGCCACTCGCTCTTCGGTTTCAGCCGCACCGTGGTCTCGACCATGGTGAGCGGCGCCGGATCGGTCGGCGTCTCTGCGCGTCCGATCTTGCCGAACACACTCTCGACCTCGGGGAACTGCTTGAGCGCGCGGTCCTGCGCCTGGAGCTGGCGTTTGGCTTCCTCGATCGAGATTCCCGGAATTGCCGTGATCGGCATGTAGAGCAGATCGCCCTCGTTGAGCGGCGGCATGAACTCCTTGCCGAGCGACTGCGCGATCGGCACCGCCGACACCAGCGCGAGCAGGCCGATCAACACCGTCGACTTGGGCCTCCGCATCGCCACGTACACGAACGGCCGGTACAGCGCGATGATGAACCGCGACACCGGGTGCTTGGCTTCAGGCCGGATCTTGCCGCGGATCAGGATGTCGCGCAGCGCGGGCGCGAACGTGATCGACAGGATCGCCGCGGTCAGCATCACGAACGTCTTGGTGTATGCGAGCGGCTTGAACAGGCGCCCGGCCTGGCCGTTGAGCGCGAACACGGGAATGAACGCCACCGCGATGATGAGCAGCGAGAAGAAGATCGCGGGTGTCACCTCGCGCGCGGCCTCGGCGAGTAACTTGTGCCGATCAGCGCCGGGCGGCGCGTGTTCCAGCTTCTTGTGCGACGCCTCGATCATCACGATCTCGGCATCGACGGTCGCGCCGATCGCGATCGCGATGCCGCCGAGACTCATGATCGTCGACGGGATGTCGAGCAGGTACATCGGGATGAACGAGATCGCGACCGCGATCGGCAGCGACATGATCGGCAACAGCGAGCTGCGGAAGTGGAGCAGGAACACGATGATGACGATCGCGACGACGATCATCTCCTCGATCAGCGTAGTCGTGAGGGTATCGATCGACCGCTTGATCAGCGCGGAACGGTCGTAGGCGATCGCGAGCTCGACACCTTCGGGCAGCGTGGGCTGGAGGTCCTTGATCTTCTGTTTCACGCGATCGATGACCTCGAGCGCGTTCTCGCCGTAGCGCATGATCACGATCGCGCCGACGGCCTCGCCCTCACCGTTCCACTCGAGTAGGCCGCGCCGGATATCGGGGCCGAATCGAACGGTGCCGACATCCTTGACGAGCACGGGCGTCCCGGTCGGTCCACTCGCCCTGACGGCGATGTTCTCGATCGCCGCGAGATCCTGGATGTAGCCTCGGCCGCGTACGTAGTACTCGCGTCCCGACATCTCGATGATCCGCCCGCCGACGTCGTTGTTGGAGTCGCGGATCTTCGACGAGACCTCGTCGAGCGTGACGTTGTAGGCGCGCAGTCGGTTGGGGTCGACGGTGACCTGATACTGCTTCTGGTACCCGCCGACGGATGCCACCTCCGCGACGCCCGGCACGCTACCGAGCGCGTAGCGGAGCGTGAAGTCCTGGAACGTGCGCAGGTCGTCGAGGCCGTGCTTGCCCGACTTGTCGACGAGCGTGTACTGAAACGCCCAACCGATGCCGGTCGCGTCCGGCCCGATCACCGGGTTGGCGCTCTCCGGTAGTCGCCCCTTGATCCCGTTGAGGTACTCGAGCACGCGGCTGCGCGCCCAGTAGATGTCGGTTCCCTCCTCGAAGATGACGTAGATGAACGACATCCCGAACATCGAGAACCCGCGCACGTCGGTGACGTGCGGCGCCGAGACCATCGCCGACACGATCGGATACGTGACCTGGTCCTCGACCAGCTGGGGGCTGCGCCCCATCCACTCGGTGTAGACGATCACCTGCGGATCGGAGAGATCGGGGATGGCGTCGAGCTTGATGCGCTGGATCGACCAGACCGCACCGACCATGGCGAACGTGACCGCCAGGAACACCATGAAGCGGTTCTTGGCGCAGAGCTCGATGATCCGGGTGATCATGGCGCGCTCACTTCCACGGCTTTGCGATCTGCGCGCGGCAGTCGTCTTCCATCGCCCCCATGCCGCGGTGCGCGCGACACGCCGCGCACTGCTGATACTTGTCGGGATACTTCGCCTTGTCGAAGTTGGATCCGCAGAAGTCGCCCGGCGGCGCCGGCGCTGCGCTCGTGGTGCCGTCGCCGAGGATCGCCGCCTGGAGGTGGCTCTCGGAATCGAGCAGGAAGTTGGCGGTGGTCACCACCGTCTCGCCCTCGGCGAGCCCCTTCGTGACCTGAACGTTGCCGGCCGCGCGTGCGCCGAGCGTGACCTTGCGCGGCTCGAACTTGCCACCCGGCAACGACACGTACACGTACTGGTTCACTCCGGTATCGACCAGCGCTTCGACCGGGACCAGCAACGACTCGGCGCGCTCGAGCTCGATCTTGACGTTGCCGTACATGCCCGGCTTGAGTCGGAGCTCCGGGTTCTTGAACTCGAGCCGGACGCGCAGCGTGCGGGTGTTCGCGTTCACCGACGGATCGCTGAACGTCAGCTTTCCCTTGAAGGTCTCTCCGGGATACGCCGCGAGCTCGATCGACGCCGCTTGACCGATCTTGACGCGTCCGAGCTCGTACTCGTAGACGTCCGCGATCACCCACACCGTCGACAGATCCGCGATCTGAAACAGCGGTGTTCCGGGCTGGACCGCCACACCCTGCACCGCGTTCTTCTGGGTCACGTAGCCACGGACGGGAGACCGAATAGAGACCGCGCGCACGGGCTCGCCGGTTCGTTCGATCGCGTCGATCTCTTTTGCGCCGATGCCGAGCAGCTCGAGGCGCCGTCGAGCGTCTTTGTGCAGGTCTTGCGACAGATCCGAGACGCCACCCGCGCTCGGTTGCTTCGCCCACTTCAGGGCGTTCAGGTACTCCTGCTGAGCGGTGAGGAGCTCGGGGCTGTAGATCGTGGCCAGCACCTGGCCCTTCTCTACTTTCTGACCGGTCTGCTCGACCTTCAGATCCTCGATCCATCCCGCGAACCGGGTCTGGATCACAGCGAGGCCCTTCTCGCTCGCGGCCACCGTGCCGACGGTGCGAAGCTCGGGGGCGAGCGTTCCACGCACGACCTTCGCCGTGCGCATGCCCATCAGCTGGATGCGATCTTGGGACAGCGTCAGCGGAACGAGCCCCTTCACACCTTCGGCGTCCGTCGGTTGTGCCACTGCGGTCGCGGCACCGGCGGGCTTGGGCTGGAGCTTCATGCCGCCGCACTTGTCGCAGGTCGCGTTGGGATCGTCCGACGCGACCTCGGGATGCATCGGGCAGTAATACGCGCCGCTGCCCATCGCATGGTCGTGCGCGCCAGATCCCATCGCCTCCAGCGCCGCTTGCTCCGCCTTGACGTCGCCGGCCTTCGGCATCGGCACGAGCGTCATGCTGCAGATCGGACAGTCACCAGGATGATCCTGTTGGATGCTGGGATGCATCGGGCAGTAGTAGGTCTGTGATGTTTCGGCCGCGCTGCCTCCCACGCTGAACCACCCGAACCGGTGGTTCAGCCCAAAGACCGCGGCGAGCGCCATGAGAAGCACCAGCCCCCAGCGCACGATCGTCATCGCCCGCACACCGCGAGGCACTTCTTCCTCGCCTTCTTGCATCGGATCGTGACCATCGTGGGCGGCCGGTTCGCTCATGACCCGAGCCTTCGGGAGCTCGGACGGCGGATCGGCCTTTCCTGCGTCTGGCTTGCGGTCCAGCTCACGAGAGCTCGGCGGGTTCGTGTCGGTCATGGTCGAATTCCTTGCGACGGCGCGATCGCCGTCTCTTCGAGATCAACGCCAATGGCTCGCTCTAGATCCGCGATCGCGATCTTGAGATCGACGAGCTCGCGAACTTCTTCGAGCCGCAGTTGCAGCAGTGACCGCAGCGCGTCGACGAGGCCGAGCGCATTTCCCCGCCCGGCCGCGAACCCGGCTTGCGCCGCACCGAAGCTCTGGAGCGCGGTCGGCACGAGCTCGTCGCGCGTGAGCAGATACGTCGCGCGAGCGGCGGTGTATTTGGCGAACGCGTCGTCAACCTCGTAGCGCACGGCGATCCGGATCGCCTCGAGCGCGCGGCGGTCCGCGGTGACGCCACGTTCGGCGACGGTCACATCCTCCCGGCGCTTGGCGTTGAGCCAAGGAAGGTTGATCGAGATCATCGCGCCGTAACCGTGACGCTCGTCGAGCGTCGGCATGAACCAGTAGTCGACGCCGGCCATGATGCTCGGCCACCTTGCGTTGCTGCTCGCGAGGTCCACGTCGGCCTGGGCGCGCTTTACGCGGTGGCCCGCCCCTACCACCTCCGCTCGCCCCGACTGGACCATTGCCTCCAGCGCGGGAAGCTCGACCTTGATCTCTGTCGGCTTGAGATCAGCCACGGCGCCGAGCGGCGCGTTTGCGTCTCGTGCGATCGTCGCGTTCAGCAGCGCCGTCGCCGACCGCTTGCGCTGGTCGATCCTCGCGAGCTCGCGGTGAAGACCCTTGAGCTCGACCGCGACCCGAAGCACATCCAGCTCGGTGGCGCTGCCGGTTCGGAAGTTCGAGCGCAGCAGCTCCAGCATCCGCTCGGTGAGCTGCACGTGCTCGAGGTGGATCTGGGACTCGCGCTCGGCGAGGAACAACGCGGCGTAGGTGCGGACGACCTGCCGCACGACGTCGAGCTGCCGCGCGCGGAGCGAGAACAGCGCGACTCCGGCCTCGGATTCGGCGGCGCGCTCGCGAGCCGCGAGCGAGCCGCGGGCCGGGAAGGTCTGCCGCACGCCGAGCATCAGCGTGTCCGCATCGCCGAGCGCATACGGCCGGGCCAGCGGGACGCCCCACTGCTCGTACTTCAGCTCGAGGTCCGGTAACCGTCCCGACGGCGGGATGCGAGCGAGTCGTTCGCCCACGCGCGCTTCCTCTTCGCGCAGGTCCGCATTGCGGGCCAGGGCGAGCCGAAGGATCACGTCGAGCCGAACGGTCGTCGTGAGGCTCGCCTCGTCAGCGGCCAGATTCTCCTTGGTGGTCTGGCTGCTCGTGGGAACGCCGGCCGATCGCGCGAGCTCGGGAAACTCATGGCGACGCCCGCGAGGCATGCACCCGGGCGCGAACGCGACGAGTGCGCCCACGCTCATCGCGCAGATAGATCGTATGGTCGTCAGTCTTCTGAAAACACGTCGCGTCATGCGAGCTCCTCGGTGCACGGGCCGACACGGGACGCTCGATGACGAGTGGTCTGTGGTGGCTCCGCGATCACATGCAAGTCAAGGCGCACCACATCCATGGAGTGCGCCGCATCCTGCTGTGTGAGGGCTCAGATCAAGAACGACTGCTTGACGAGTCGGAGCGGAGGTCCCGAGGACCGATGGACGACCGGCGGTTCGACCGACGTCTGCGAGGGGCGGATCGTCGCGACCACCCACTCGTCCCGAACAACGGGGAGCGTCGCGAGCTCGTGGGAAGCCGCTCCCTCGAGACGGACATCTACAGACGCCATCACCTGCGCGAGCTCGATATCGCAACAGCACGCTGCCTTGATCGCGGTCTCGCGATCGGCAGCGTCGTCGTTCGCCTTGTCGTCCTGCGGGCAACAGCAGGTCGTCCGCGTCACGCCGTCTCCCGTACAACGATACGTCGCTTGCGCCGAGCGAACCCCGATCACGAGCAGCATGAGCGCCACGACGGGTGCCAGCATGCGGCGGTGGAAGTGAGGGTGATGCACGGGGTCTCTCCGAACAGCTACCACGGTACGTCGCGACGTCCAACGACATCCGCGCGGCCCTCGAACCACGCGGCAATCGCGTCTGATCACACTGCGCCCGCGGGGAGAACTACAACGACATCACCCAGCGGCGGCACGTGACAGGTCGCGCACTTCGCAGCGCCATTGAATAGTGCCTCCCCGCGCGAAATCGTCCCCTTGTCGGGGCTGCCGTTCGGCGGCGTTGGCGTTGGTAGCGCGAGCTGATAGACCTGCAGCGCACCAAGGTTGCGCCTTGAGCCCCACCACCGCATCGAGCTTGAGTGCTCACAAAGAAGCGTGTGTCGTTGGCGCACGCGACACGCACGTGCATGCTC
>JALZOI010000219.1 GCA_030857245.1 Myxococcota bacterium | reverse complement strand
GCGCGCCACGGCATCGACACCGCGCTCGCGGCCGCGCGCCTGCTCGGCAAGACGCTCGTCGTGCGCCCCGGCGAGGGTACCGAACCCGCCGATCTCGCCTCGCTCCCGGGGGTCGCCGTCGATGACGGGCCGGTCGATGCCCTCATCTGCCCGGCGATCTGCGAGACCTACGCTCCGGAGCTCCGCACCTCCGGAATCCCGCTGGTCGCGTCGCCGATGGCGAGCGCGGACGGTGGCGGCCCCGATCCCTTCGATGCGCACGCGTTCGCCGCGGCGATCGATCGAGCCTGCGCGCTGCGTCGCTGACGCGCGCGTGGGTGACGGCTGCGAGGTCCGCGCACACGCGACAACACGCGACGCCTGCGTACGGACTGGCGCGCCCCCGACCCGCTCGGGGGCCTGGTCATTTCTCGGAATTTCGTACGAGCGCTATCGATTTCCTCGCTGCCCCTGCCGTACGATGGGGAGATGCACCGAGCGTCAAGCGCCGTGAGCGGCCGGGCGCGAGGTCTCGAAGTGAACCTTCAGGGGAATGTGGTGGCACCAATCATGATGAAAACACTGTTCGCGGTCCTGCTCTCTACCAGCCTGTTCGCATGCGTCGCGGGCGACGCCGATGGACTCGAGACCGTCGAGCTCGCCGAGAACCCCGACGTCGACCTCGGCACCAGCGACGACGGCGTCCACGTCGGCCCCACCGCGGGCATCGAGCAGCCCGACGGGCCGGGCGTCGCGACCCGCGACGACGAAGGTCCGCACGTGACCAGCAGCGGCCTCACCGCCGAGGCCGCCACCTTCGAGGTCGATCGCAACGCCTTCGAGGGCTCGTACGTCGGCTCCTCCGGCGAGCTGGCCGAGTACTTCGAGGCAGCGCGCCTGCGCTTCGAGGCGCAGCGGCCGCAGCAAGCCGGCCGCTAGACGTCGAGGTCGCCGATCTCGGCGGCGTTCTCGGTGATCATCTTGAAGCGCGCCGCGACGTCCTTGCCCATGAGCTCGGAGATCGTGCGATCCGTCAGCAGCACCTCGCTCGCCTTCACGGTGACGCGCAGCGACTGCCGGGTCTTGGGATCGAGCGTCGTCTGCTTCAGGGTGTCGGGGTTCATCTCGCCGAGACCCTTGAACCGCGTGATGCTCGGCTTCGAGTTGCTCTTCGTGTTCGCCTTGAGCAGGCGATCGCGATGGACGTCATCGAGCGCCCAGAAGCTCTGCTTGCCGATATCGATCCGGTAGAGCGGCGGCTGCGCGAGGTAGACGTGGCCGGCGTCGATCAGCTTCCGCATGTGGCGGTAGAAGAACGTCAGCAGCAGCGTCGCGATGTGGTGCCCGTCGGCATCGGCATCCATCAACAGGAAGATCTTGTCGTAGCGCAGCTTCGTGAGATCGAGGTCATCGCCCATCCCGCAGCCGAGCGCGGACACGATGTCCTGGAGCTCCTTGTTCGCGAGCAGCTTCTGGTTGTTCGCCTGCTCGGCATTCAAGATCTTTCCCTTGAGCGGCAGGATCGCTTGCGTCTTGCGATCGCGCCCCATCTTCGCCGAGCCACCTGCGGACTCCCCCTCGACGATGAACAGCTCGCTGTCGCTCGGGTTCGTCGAGCTGCAGTCGGCGAGCTTGCCCGGCAGGTTGAGCCGGTGCGAGATCGCCGTCTTGCGCGAGACCTGCTGCGCGGCGCGTGACGCCTCGCGGGCGCGCGCCGAGATGATCGACCGCGCGACCACGGCCTGCGCCCAGTTCGGGTTCTGGTTGAGGTAGTTCTCGAGCGCCGGGCGCACGAGGCCTTCGACCTGCGCCGCGACCTCGGGGTTGTTGAGCCGGTTCTTGGTCTGGCTCTGGAACTGCGGGTCGTGCACGTACGTCGACAGCACGGCGACGACACCCTCGCGGATGTCCTCGGCGGTCAGCGACACGCCCTTCGGATCGAGCTTGTGGGTCGCGATGTAGTTGCGGACCGCCTTCACGATCGCGCTGCGCAGGCCGGCGTCGTGGGTGCCGCCATCGGGCGTCGGCACCGAGTTGACGTACGTCTTGATCAGATCGTCGGGCGACTCGGTCCACTGCAGCGCGAGCTCGACGCCGAGCTGCGCGTCATCGTCGCGCTTCTCGAGGTAGAACACCGCGCCGCCCGGCGGCACCGGTTGCTTCTTGCGGTCGGTGACCAGCTTCGGGAGGTACTCCGCGATGCCCTGCGGGTGCACGAACGTCACCGTCTTCGGCGGCGACGCGGTCTCGTCGGTGAACACGATCTCGAGACCACCGTGGAGGTAGCTCTTCGACTCGAGGCGCTCGGCGATCTGCTCGGGATCGAACTTGAGCTTGCCGCCGAACACCTCGTCGTCGGGGCGGAACGTCAGCGTGGTGCCCGTCCCGCGCGCGCCGCCGAGGTTCTTGAGCTTGCTCTTCGCGAGGCCGCGCTCGAACTTCATCTCGAAGCGCTCGCCGTCGCGCTTCACGGTCACGGTCATCTCGCTCGAGAGCGCGTTGACGACGGCCGCGCCGACGCCGTGCAGACCGCCCGAGACCGCGTAGCTCTTGCCACGCTCGAACTTGCCGCCCGAGTGCAGCGTCGTGAAGATCACCTCGAGGGCGCTCTTCTTGAACTTGGCCATCGTGTCGACGGGGATGCCGCGCCCGTTGTCCTCGACGGTCGCGCTCTTGCCATCCTTGTGGAGCGTGACGTCGACGCGCGAGGCGTGCTTGTTGATCACCTCGTCGATCGAGTTGTCGACGACCTCCCACAGCAGGTGGTGGTAGCCATCCTTGCCGGTGCCGCCGATGTACATGCCGGGCCGCTTGCGGACCGGGTCGAGGCCCTCGAGGACCTGGATGTCTTCGCCGGTGTACTTCGTGCTGGCCATGCTCAGTTGACTCCCTGTCCGCCCTCGGCGTTCGCGAGGGGCTGGATCGTCACCGGGGTCGGAGCCACCGTGAACGTCACCCGCTTCATGACCTGGTGGCCCTTGCCGCCGCGGCCCTTGACCTGCTTCGGGTCGGCGGCGAGCGAGAACTCCTTGCCGCTCTTCTCCGTCACGATCGTCAGGTGGTCGGCCTTGCGACCGGCGATGAAGCCGATCACGGCGTCGTCATCGGCGGTCTTGATCACGGTCACGCCGCGGCCCGGGTTCTCGAGCTTGGCGATCTCGTCGGCCTTGCAGTGGAGGACGTAGCCGGTGCGGGTCGCCGCGACCACGACGTCGCCGTCGTTGCACGGCACGACGCCGAGCACCTCGTCACCCTCCTGCGGCTTCGCGTACCGGCGGCCGACCTTGGTCGTGACCTCCTGGTGCGCGGTGCTCGCGAAGCGCAGGCCGTAGCCGCGCTTCGTCATCGCGAGCAAGGTCACCGGGACCATCGCCCGCGGATCGAGCGTCCTCGCCGCGACGATCTTCTCGCCGTCGGCGAACTTGAAGTACTTCTGCGCCGGGTCGCCGTAGCCGGTGGTCGCGGCGATGTCATTGATCTTGATGACGTACGCCGAGCCGCGGTTCGTGAAGAAGATGACCTTCTCCTTCGTCGAGCCCGGCAGCACGTGCGCGACCGCGTCACCTTCGCGGACGCGCGTGGCGTTCGGATCCTTGAGCTCGCGGACGCGCTTGATCCAGCCATCGTTGGTGACGACGACGTTCGCGTCCTCGTCGACGATGAACGCGTCGGCGTCGAACGTGACCTCCTCGTTCGAGCCCCCGGTCTTGGTGCGCCGGGGCGTGCCGAGCTGCTCGGCGACGGCCTTGAGCTCGTCCTTGATCACGGCCCACAGCTTGTCTTCGCTCTTCAGGATCGTGCGGATCTTCTTGGCCTCGGCGCCCTTCTGCGCGAGCTCCTCGCGGATCAAGTTGATCTCGAGCTTCGCGAGCTTGTAGAGCTTGAGCTCGAGGATCGCGTCGGTCTGGAGCTCGTCGAGCTTGAACCGCTTGATGATCTTGTTCGCCGCATCTTCCTTGCCATCGCTGGCGCGGATGATCTTGATGAGCTCGTCGAGCGCATCGAAGATCGTGGCGAACCCTTCGAGCAGGTGGATGCGCGCCTCGAGCTGCTTGAGCTGGTACTCGAAGCGGCGCTGGGTGACGATCAGGCGGAAGTCGAGGAAGTGCTCGAGCACCTCCTTGATGCCCATCCGCTTGGGCTGCGGCGGCGACCCGGCCGGCGCGTTGCCGTCGAGGAACTCCGGCGGCACGAGGCACGTCATGTTGACGTGGAAGTTCGCCTGCAGCGGCGTCTGCTTGTAGAGGTACGCCATCACCAGCTCGGGATCGGCGTCCTTCTTGATCTCGAGGACGATGCGGATGTCGGTCGTCGACTCGTCGCGGACGTCGAGCAGGAACGGCAGCTTCCGCGCGATGATGACCTCGGCGATCTTCTCGACGAGCACCGACTTGGTCAGCGCGTACGGGATCGACGTGATGACGATGTCCGTGCCGCCCTTCTTCTTGTCTTCCAGCTTGTACTCGCCGCGGACGCGCAGCGTGCCCTGCCCGTCCTTGTAGATCTGACGGAGCTCGACCTTGCTGTTGAGCAGCTGGCCGCCGGTCGGGAAGTCCGGACCGTCGATGTGCTTCATCAGCTGCACGTGATCGATGTCCCGGTTCTCCGCCCGAGCGACGATGATCGCGATCAGCGCGTTCGTGATCTCGCGCAGGTTGTGCGGCGGGATGTTCGTCGCCATGCCGACCGCGATGCCGGTCGAGCCATTGACGAGCAGGTTCGGGAACCGCGCCGGCAGCACCGTCGGCTCTTCCGTGGTGCCGTCGTAGTTCGCGCGCATGTCGACGGTGTCGAAGTCGAGCTCGCGCAGCAGCTCCATCGCGGGAGGCGCGAGCCGGCACTCGGTGTACCGATACGCCGCGGCCTCGTCGCCGTCGATCGAACCGAAGTTGCCGGAGCCGTCGACGAACGGCACGCGGAGCACCCAGTCCTGCGCCATGCGCACCATCGCGTCGTAGACCGAGCTGTCGCCGTGGGGGTGGTACTTGCCGAGCACGTTACCGACGACCGTCGCGCTCTTGCGATGCTTCGCATCGGGGCGCAGGTAGTTGTCGTGCAGCATCGCGTAGAGGATGCGGCGCTGCACCGGCTTGAGGCCGTCGCGGACATCGGGCAACGCGCGGGACGTGATGACGGACAGCGCATAGTTCAGGTAGCGACGTCGGGCCTCTACCTCGAGCGAGGCATCGAACTGACCGGGCACCGTGCTCCCGTCGCCACCGTCCCCACCTCCGCCGGCGGGCGGCGCAGGAGGTTGCTTTCCACCCTTACTCGACTTCTTGGCAGCCATCTCAGCGCCGGCACCTTGCCCCGTCTGGGAGAAAAGTTCCAGCTGCTGGCGAGACGGCAGATCACTCACCTGCGGTGGTGCCATTTCCTTGGTCCTCTGGAAGCCCCATGATATTGCTGGCCTCTCTCGAGCCATGGTGGGTAGACGAAGGACACGGGGCAAGAAAAGGTCTGGCCGCCCCGGCACGCTCAGCGGTTCACTGTTCACGCCTCGCGGCGGCAGTGCCTATCAGGGACGTGCGCCTGCCCGGCGCGGTGGCGGCCTCGTGATCGTGGTGCTCGGCGCCCTCGTGCTCGTCAACCTCTACGTCTTCGTCTGGGACAAGGACACGTCCGTCGGCGCCCTCAAGCGCGAGGCGGCCTCCAAGACCCCGCCCGCTGCCGCGATGCCCGCGGTGGCCCTCGATGCCACGGCCCCACCGACGCCCGGGTCCGGCATCCTCGGGATGCCGAGCCTGAGCGCGGCGGCGGCGCCGGTCGGCCCGCCTGGCGTGATCGACGGCAAGGTCGGCAAGTCCGACACCCTCGGCCGCTTGCTCAAGAAGAGCGGCCTGTCGGCGGCAGAGACCGACGAGGTGATCCGCTCGCTGTCCGGCGTCCTCGATTTCAAGACGATGCGGGCCGGCCAGCCGTTCCGCATCGAGCGCGGCCCCGATGGCCGCGTCAAGCTGTTCGAGCTCGTTCTCGGCAAGGTCCACACGGTCCGCGCCGAGCGCGCCGCGACCGGCGAGCTGCTCGGCAAGACCGATGCCGCGGAGACCCGGGTCGAGACCAAGGCCATCGGCGCCCGCATCGACTCCTCGCTGTACGCCGCGATCAAGGGCTCGGGCGAGAACGCCGCGCTCGTCGACTTCTTCGTCGACGTGTTCGCGTATGACCTCGACTTCTACAACGACACGCACGCGGGCGACACGTTCCGCGTCGTCGTCGAGAAGGAGCTCAAGGACAACGAGCTCGTCCGCTACAAGCGGATCCTCGCCGCCGAGTACCGGGGCAAGGCCGGCACGTTCCGCACGTTCTATTTCACCGACCCGGCGGGCAAGAGCGCCTATTTCAACGAGCAGGGCGAATCGTCCGAGAAGACGCTGCTCAAGACGCCGCTCAAGTTCTCGCGGATCTCCTCGGGGTTCGACCGCCGCCGCATGCACCCCGTCCTGCACACCACGCGGGCGCACCTCGGGATCGACTATGCCGCTCCGACCGGCACGCCGGTGTGGGCCGCCGCGAGCGGGACCATCTCCCACCGCGCGCCCGCGGGCGGCGCCGGCAACCTCGTGATGATCCGCCACGATGGCGGCATCGAGACTGCCTACATGCACCTCAACAAGTTCGCGGACGGCCAGAAGGTCGGGCAGCGCGTCGCGGCGAAGACCGTGATCGGCTACGTCGGGACCACCGGGCTGTCGACCGGTCCTCACCTCCACTTCGGGGTCAAGCAGAACGGCGCCTTCATCGACCCCACGAAGCTGGTGCCGATCAAGGGCAAGGGCGTGAGCGCCCGCGACCTCGACGCCTTCAAGGCCGAAATCGCCCGGCTCCAGACGCAACTGGCCGGCGTGTCGATCGCACAGGCAGCGAACCTCTCAGAGTGACGAAACCTCCCTTGCCGATGGGAGACTTCCTCGTCACACTCGATAGGTGATCAAGCTCCTCGTCGGAATTCTCAAGGGCGCGGTCATCGGCGGCGCAGTGGGGTATGGAGCCTATGCCCTCGCGGATGCCACCGGGTTCGGCAATCCCTGGTTGACCTACGGCATGGTGGGGTTGCTCGTTGGCCTCGTGGTCGGCCGCCCCATCTGGACGCTGATCCGCGACAAGGATCAGACCTCCTGGATCGCGATCCTCAAGGCCGCCTTTGGTTTCGGCATCGGCTGCGGGCTCTACGCGATCGTCGCCAAGCTGTGGGGGCCGACCTGGGAGATCGCCGGGATCGGCAACGTGTTCGCGTGGCCTCCCGCCCTCGGTGGCGCGATCGGCGCGATCTATGGCGGGTTCGTGGAGCTCGACGACGCCATCGGCGACGATCGGCCGTCCAAGAAATCAGATCCCAAGCAGCTGCAGGCGAAGAAGTAGTACGGTCCGCGGCGTGCGCGCCGCGTTGAACGTCTCCTCGCTGGTCTCCGGGCTGGCGGTCCTGTACTTCGTCACCGCGTGTGGTGACAACATCCGCGAGCGGATCTCGATCAACGCCGAGGCGGCGTGGCAGCCCGCGCTCGCCGAGATGGTCGCCTTCACGCCGTCGCGCGAGCTCTCGCTCGGCGCTGACGGGGATATCCGGATCGACGTCCAGGAGGACGCGAGCGTGCCCGCCGAGGGCTACGTCCTCACCCGGTCCGGTGCCGAGGGCATGCTGGTCCGTGCCCGCGACGTGCTCGGTGCGCAGTACGGGACGGCGGCCGCCCTCGAGGCCCTCGGCTTCCGGTTCCGCCACCCACTCGACACGTACGTGCCGCCGGCGTTCGAGATCGATCCGGCGCTCGTCGATGGGGCGCACGCGCCGGAGATCCGCGTGCGCGGCTTCCAGCTCCACACGCTGCACCCCTTCGAGGCGTACTACGCGTTCTGGGAGCCCTCCGCGGACTCGACCGAGACCGCACATCGCATCATCGACTGGACGATCAAGAACCGCGGCAACTTCGTGCAGTGGGTGGGGCTCGACGACATCCTCGATCCCGGGCGGTACGCCGCGTGGCATCCGTTCACGCGCGAGCTGATCGACTA
This sequence comes from Myxococcota bacterium, assembly GCA_030857245.1. Taxonomy (GTDB): domain Bacteria; phylum Myxococcota_A; class Polyangia; order Haliangiales; family Haliangiaceae; genus JABFXX01. The sequence goes on along the minus strand of JALZOI010000219.1, from coordinate 2,313 downwards.
CGCCCATGCGCGCGGCGTCCGTGTCGGCTTCAACCTGCAGATGTTCGGGCAGGCGAACCTGCAGCTCGCCTACGACCTCATCGACAAGGACGCGGCGGTGAAGCCGATCGCCGAGCAGATCGCCGACCGCCTGCCGGCGATCACCGAGGGCCTGCCGTTCGACGTCTACGACCTCTCGTTCGGCGAGTTCTTCAACGCCGATCCCGACCTCTTCATCGGCTCGGTGAACGAGGTCAAGCGCCAGCTCGACGTGCTCGCGCCGCAGGCCGAGCTCCACGCCTTCATCCACGTCGGCGCCGAGCAGGTCGTCGAGTACATGGGCGAGAGCCTGCTCTACTACTTCCTCGTCAAGTACGCCGACCCCGCGATCATCCACGACGTCCACACGACGATGTTCTACAACCTGTTCGAGACGACGAGCGGCGCGTACCACCACGACGACTTCTCCGAGCACCGCGAGTACCTGTTCGAGCAGATGTGTGCGGGGCGTCGCCCGGCCTACGTGCCCGAGACCGCGTACTGGGTCGCGTTCGATAACTCGGTGCCCGCGTTCTATCCGCTCTACATCCACAACCGGTGGCTCGATCTCCAGCAGATCAAGGCGCAGGTGCCGTGCGACGTCCCGCTCGATAACCACACGCTGTTCACGACCGGCTGGGAGTGGGGCTACTGGCTGCACGACGTCAGCTCGCTGCGCGCGAGCTACGAGCTGCCGAGCTCGCCGGCCGCGCTCGTCGAGCACGCGCTCGCCCCCGAGCTCGGCGCGGCGGTGCCATCGATCCTCGAGCTGATCGCGCTGCAGCGCGAGCACGTCCACCACGGCGGCCTCGTCGCCTACCTGTCCGGACGCGACATCTCGATCGACGCGGGCCGCCAGCTCGGCATCGTCTCGCAGCCGGATCGGATCACGTTCGAGGACCTGGTCGCCGGCGGCGATGTCGCCGCGGTTCGCGATGACGTCCTGCCGCGGCTCGCCACCTATGCCGGCCGCGTCGAGGCGCTCGGGACCGCGCTCGCCGCGCAGCGCCTGCCCCGCTCGCGGTGGACCGCCGAGCTCCGCGACGGCTTCGAGATCGACGCGCTCCGCGCGCGCTTCGTGATCGCCAACTACGAGGCGACGATCGCGCACCTCGCCGGCGCCACGGCGACGGCGCGTGACCGGGCCGACGCGGCCGCGGACCTCATGGAGCGTGCCGCGAAGGTGGTGGCCCGCCGCCATGGCGACCTGCACGACACCCACGGGACCCGGCTGCTCGATCGCTCGACGGACGAGTCCCCGAACCAGACCTTCTACCAGTACGGCTACCTCTACATGGCCAACACGCTCTGCTACTGGAGGCGCGAGCTCGCGCAGGTCGAGGCCGCGCTCGGCAGCACCTCCGCCCCGGCCCCCGGCTGCCTGTTTCCGTAGCGGCCGCAGAGACCGGTCGCCAAGCGCGCCGAGGTCGCCAAGCGCGCCAAGGACATGGTCAAGGAGGAACATTCCCCGCCTTCCTTGGTCTTCGCGGCCATGGCGCGCGCGGCGCCCTTGGCGATCCGTCCTGCGCGTCAGCGGCCGCGTCAGTCGCCGGAGCCCAGCTCGGCGTCGAGCAGGATGCCGATCTGGTCGATCGAGCCGTCGTAGCGGCCGATCGGGACCGCGCGGTCCCCGGCCCCGAACGGGTTGTCGAGCGCCAGGACCGACAGGTCACGACGGGCGACCGACCACGTCCGCGACCAGCCGAGCGAGAACGTGACGCCGGCGGCCGTGGCTTCGAGGCCGAGGGCCACGGTGTGGCCGCCGAGGTCGCCGAACGTCGGCGATTGCCGGCCGCCCGCGACCCCACCGACCGCGAAGGCGTAACCCGTCGTCGCCCACAAGAACCCGCCGATCAGCTCGACGTCGAGCGCACCGCGGACCGCGCCGTGGGTGCGGAGCGACGCGCGCGACGCGACCTCGGTCAGGTCCACGCCCACGCCGCTGCGATCGACGACCCGGAGCCCGTGCACGGCCCACGTCGCCGCGGCCGCGCGCTCCGGCACGAGCCACAGGTCACCGCCGAGCTCCATCACGAAGCGCTCGCCGAGGTAGCGCGCGCCGGCCCGCAGCGTCCACGGGGCGTGCAGGTCGAGCGTCGCGCCCGGGCGGACGCGCATGATCGTCGGCGAGGCACTCGTGCCGGCCGTGGTCGCGTCGGCATCGGCCTGGATCCGCGCGCGCTGCGCCCAGCCGATCGAGGCGCCGAGCTCGATCGGATCATCGGGGAGCGCGATCAGCACCCCGACGACCGCGCTCGGCGCGAAGGCATCCCGCCCGGCGAACGCGACCTCGAC
>JALZOI010000822.1 GCA_030857245.1 Myxococcota bacterium | reverse complement strand
CCTCGTCCGCCTGCACTGCCGTCGGCCGTGTGGATCAACAAGCCCAAGACAGGAGCCGATGCTCAGCCCACAATCGATTCACTAAACTAATGCTCTCCGGTGTCTCAAACTCGTTGACAGGTTCCGTTGCCCGGTGCTCGTGTTCGTACCGCTCAACGAGGTGCCGTTGAGCGACACGCCGTTGAGCGACACACCGTTGAGCGACACGCCGTTGAGCGACACGCCGTTGAGCGACACGCCGTTGAGCGACACGCCGTTGAGCGAGACACCGTTGAGCGAGACGCCATTGATCGACACGCCGTTCGCGGAGACAGCTTCCTGTTCGCTCTCGCTCGTGTCGTGCTCGAGCGTGCTGTCGTCGATGGCGCATGCGACCAAGAGGCTCGACAACACGCCCAGCAGATGCTTTCCCGTCATGAGGAAGACTATCGGCTCTCCTTGCCGCTGCTTCGGCTATCGATGGGGTTTCGAAATCGATCCGACCGGGTATCGACGAACGCTCGCGCAGCGCCGCAGACCGAGCGACGGGTCCCCGTCGACCGGAAAGCACGTAGCGGTTTGCGAGATTTGCTGTCGTGCCATCTGCGAGCGTGTGCGTGCGTGCGCTCGACGAGGGTCTCGTCGACTGCCTTGGACGCGGCGTCGCGCGGCCCGAAAACGCGGCGGCCGGGCGAGGGCAGCGGCGGACAAGCGCGCTACGATGCGAGAGTGGGTGTCCGGGGTCCGGACCATCGGTACGATCTTGAGCACGCTCTCCGAACGTCACGACGACGCGACCGCCGCCGCCGCCACGAGCGCGCCCGGCGCTGCCGCGTTCGTGCCGCCTGTCGAGTTCGACGACTACACGATCGTCCACGAGCTCGGGCGCGGCGCGATGGGTCAGGTCTATCTCGCCGAGGACACGCTGCTCGCGCGGCCGGTCGCGATCAAGTTCATCGCGGGTGTCGATCCGGATCTCGAGATGCGGCAGCGCTTCCTGATGGAAGCCCGCGCGGCCGCTCGCATCCAGCACCCGAACGTCGTCGGCGTGTACCGGGTCGGCGAGCTCGGAGACCGCCCCTACATCGTCAGCGAGCTCGTGCGCGGCACGTCGCTCGCGCAGCTGCCGCGGCCGATGCCTTGGCACGCCGCGCTCGATATCGCGATCGAGCTCGCCCGCGGGCTCGCCGCGGCGCACCGGCGCGGCGTCGTCCACTGCGACATCAAGCCGAGCAACGCGATGATCACCGACGACAACGTCGCGAAGCTCGTCGACTTCGGCCTCGCGCGCGTCGTCCACGAGGGCAGCGAGGACGGCAGCGCCGGTCCGATCGTCGGCACGCCCGACTACATGGCGCCCGAGGTGTGGTCCGGCCGCGCGCCGAGCCGGCGCTCGGACGTCTACTCGTCGGGCGCCGTGCTGTTCGAGCTGATCAGCGGCCGGCCGCCGTTCGCCGAGGTCGCGCCGGCCGCGCTCGGCCCGACCGTCATCGCGACGCCGGCGCCCGAGCTCCTCGGCCGCGTGCCCGAGGTCGACGCGCGGCTGTCGAAGCTCGTCGCGCGCTGCCTCGAGCGCGACCCCGAGCTGCGGTTCGCGAGCGGTGAGGAGCTGCGCGAGGCGCTCGAGCAGCTCCACCCGTCGCGCGCCTACGCGATCAGCAGCGAGGAGAATCCGTACCGCGGCCTGCGGCCGTTCGAGGCGAGCCACCGGGGCCTGTTCTTCGGCCGTGGCCTCGAGATCGGCGCGATCGTCGAGCGGCTGCGCACCGACGCGATCGTGATCGTCACCGGCGACTCCGGCGTCGGCAAGTCATCGCTGTGTCGCGCTGGCGTGATGCCCGCCGTGCTCGACGGCGCGCTCGGTGCGGGACGCGCGTGGGACGCGATCACGATGATCCCCGGCCGGCGTCCGCTCGCAGCGCTGGCGGCCGCGGTGGGCGTCCCCGGCCTCGCCGCGCGCGTGCTCGAGGACCCCGAGGAGCTGCCGCGCGAGCTGCAGCGCCGCGCCGGCGACCGCGGGATCGTGCTGTTCATCGATCAGATGGAGGAGCTCGTCACGGTGGCCGATCCGATCGAGGTGGCGGCGCTCGACGCCGGCCTCGCGCGGATCAGCGAGGGGGTGCCCGGGATCCGGCTGATCACCACGGTGCGCGCCGACTTCCTCTCGAAGATCGCCGCCCTGCCCCGGCTCGGCCGCGAGCTGTCGCGGCTGCTCTACTTCGTGAGCCCGCTGCCGCCCGAGCGGATCCGCGACGTGGTGACCGGCCCGGCGCAGGCGACCGGGGTCGAGTTCGAGTCGCCCGCGCTGATCCAGGCGCTCGTCGAGGCGACCACCGAGGCCGGCAGCGGCGGCCTGCCCTTGCTGTCGTTCGCCCTCGCCGAGCTGTGGGAGCGCCGCGATCGCACGCGCAACCTGGTCACGCAGGCGTCGCTCGACGCGATGGGCGGCGTGGCCGGAGCCCTCGCCCGCCACGGCGACTCCGTGATCGCCGGCATGGCGGCCGGCGATCGCGCGAACGTGCGGCGCGTGCTGCTCCGCCTCGTCACCTCGGTCGGCACGCGCGTGCGCCGCACCCAGGCCGAGCTCGACGTCAGCGCCGGCGCGCGGGTCGCTCTCGATGCGCTGGTCAAGGGGCGCCTCCTCGTGGTCCACCACGGCGACGACGGCACCACGTACGAGGTCGCGCACGAGGTGCTCGTCCACGGCTGGGGCACGCTGCGCGAGTGGCTCGACAACGACGCCGAGGATCGCGCGCGCCGCGAACGGCTCGCCGCCGCCACGGCCGAGTGGCTGAAGCACGGCAAGCGCTCCGATCTGACGTGGCGCGGGCCGCGGCTCGTCGAGGCGCGCGCGCTCGATCGCACGAACCTGACCGCGCTCGAGCATGACTTCATCGCGGCCTCGGTGCGCTCGACCGCGCGGTGGCGGTGGATCCGGCGCGCCGCCATCGCCGGGGTACTCGGCCTGCTCGTCGTGGTGTATGCGGTGCAGCACTACCTCGCGCAGCACCGCCTGGAGCGCGCCGTGGCCCTCGAGGTCGATGCGGCCCGCACCTCGATCGATCAGGCGCACGCCGCCGACCGCAGCCAGCGCGAGCTCGCCACCGCGGCGTACGCGCAGTTCGATGCCGGCGACGCCGCCGCCGGCGAGGCCACGTGGC
>JALZOI010000821.1 GCA_030857245.1 Myxococcota bacterium | reverse complement strand
GTCAGGCGCCGAGCCGCGGCTGATCACGCCCCGTCGGGCCGCGGGGCAAGGCGCTGGCGACCTGGGCGGGGCCACCGTGGGCTACTCGCACCACCGGCAGTTCCAGGTCTCGGCCCGGCTCGCGATGGGCCTGCGCGGGATCGCGACGTACGACGAGGCGACGTACTGCGGCGATGTCGACGCGAGCACGAGCTCGGGGTTCGCGCCGGTGTGCACCGGGCGCTCGCCGCTCGCGATCGACTTCGAGCTCGGGTACGGCATCGGCCGCAAGGTCGACCTCTTCCTCGAGCTCCGCATCGGGATCGAGCAGGATTTCGGCCCGACGCCGAACAGCGACGAGGGGCCGCGCCCCTTCCACGTCTCGCCGGGTGCGCGGTTCTTCTTCAGCGACGCGGGCCGCAGCAAGCTGTTCACGACCGCGCAGCTGGTGGTCGATCTCGGCGGCTACCAGACCAGCGGGGGCGAGGCGCTCGGCGCGGATCTCGGCGTCCGCAACCTGAGCGGGCTGTGGTTCGATCTCGATCGCGCGTACGGCTTCTACGTGTTCATCGGCGAGACCGCGACGTTCGCGCGCTGGTTGCGGTTCGAGCTCGAGGCCGGCGTCGGGATCCAGGGACGCTACCGCTAGGCCGCACGCAGCGACGGAGCGCGCGCACCCCGCATCGCAGGTCCATGAGCTACGCAGATCACTTCTCGACGATCGCCGACCGCTACGCCGCCTACCGGCCGAGCTATCCGCCCGCGCTCGTCGACGCGCTCGCGGAGCGGACCACCCCGGGGACGGCGTGGGACGTCGGCTGTGGCAACGGTCAGCTCGCGGTCGGCCTCGCCGCGCGCTTCGAGCGCGTGATCGCGACCGATCCGTCGGAGGCGCAGCTCGCCGCGACGGTCGCGCACCCCCGCGTCGAGTACCGGCGCGAGCCCGCCGAGGCGACGAGTCAGGCCGATGCCAGCGTCGACCTCGTGGTCGCCGCGCAGGCCGCCCACTGGTTCGCCTGGCCGGGGTTCGTCGCCGAGGCAGCCCGGGTCGCGCGGCCGGGTGCGCTGATCGCGCTCGCCAGCTACGGCAACATGCTCGTCGAGGACGCGGCGGGCGCGCTCGCACGCTATCGCGCGATCGTCGCGCCGTACTGGCCGCCGGGACGCGAGCATGTCGACACCGGCTACCGCGACCTCGTGATGCCGTGGCCCACGGTGCCCGCCCCGGAGATCGACATGCAGGTCGCGTGGCTGCGGGACGAGCTCGTCGGATATGTCTCGACGTGGTCAGCGACGGCGCTGCTCGCCGCGCAGCACGGGCCGGCGGCGCTGGAGGCCCTGCGTGCGGAGCTCGCTGCGACGTGGCCCGCCGACGAGCGCCGGACCGTGCGCTGGCCGCTCGCGATCCGGCTCGCGCGTCGCTGAGCAGAGCGTGAGCAGCGCGCAACGAGCGTGCGGCGTGGCCCGCGATCGGGCATCGTGCCGGGATGCGGCACTTCGCTCACGGGCCCGACACGATCCGGCTTGGGGACCTCGAGGTCCGGAGGTTCGGCTTCGGCGCGATGCGGCTCCCCGGCAAGGGCGTGTGGGGTGAGCCCGAGGAGCCGGCGACCGCGCATGCGGTGCTGCGGCGGGCCATCGAGCTCGGCGTCAACCTGATCGATACCGCCTGGTACTACGGCCCGTACGTCGCGAACCGGCTGATCGTCGAGGCGCTGCATCCGTATCCGAGCGATCTCGTGATCGCGACGAAGGTCGGCGCGCGGCGTCCCGATGATCGGACCTGGGTTCCGGCGCTGCGCCCCGCGGAGCTGCGCGCCGGGGTCGAGGATGATCTACGGACGCTGCGGCTCGAGCAGCTGCCGATCGTGCACCTGCGGTGGATGGATCAGCCCGATGCCTCGTTCGACGAGGCGCTCGATGTGCTGCTCGAGCTCCAGCACGAGGGGCTGCTCCGCCACGTCGCGCTGTCGAACGTCAACATCACGCAGCTTGAGGCCGCGCTCGCGAAGACGCCGATCGCGTGCGTGCAGAACGTGTTCAACCTCGGCCCGGTCGGGAGCGGCGCGGAGCACGCGCAGGACGTGCTCGCGGCGTGCGAGCGCCACGGCATCGCGTTCCTGCCGTACTTCCCGCTCGCGCTCGGCAGCCTCACCGCCGGGGGCGGCGCTCTCGACGCTGCCGCCCGCCGGCATGGCTGTTCGTCGGCGCAGCTCGCGCTCGCGTGGCTGCTCGCGCGCTCGCCCGTGATCCTGCCGATCCCGGGCACGAGCAAGGTCGCGCACCTCGAGGAGAACATGGGCGCCACGCACGTCGCGCTCGATCCCGACGTCGTCGCGGAGCTCGCGCCGAATCGCTGAGCGGCGGAAGCGGCTGCCTCGCGAGCCCGCGGGATCAGCGCGGGAACAGCTCGTCCTGGACGTGGACCGCCCGGACGACGAGCTTCGGGTGCTTCGGGTCCGCCGTCGCCTCGAGCGTCGGCTGCTCGATCACGAACCACAGGAGCTGGCCGGTGGCGACGAGGCCCGCGCCACGCGTGCCGCGCGGGACCTCGAGCCACCACTGGCCCATATCCCAGCGGTCACCGTCCGCGCCTTCGACCTTGGCGTGCACGAGGTAGCGGCGGTTGCTCGCGATCGAGATCCTGCCGTCGCCACCGTCGCGGCGCAGCGTGAGTGCGGGGAGATGGAGCGGCGCGAGCTTCGCGAAGCTCGCCGTCAGCGGCGGTCCCGAGATCGGCAGCGCGGCGACGAACAGATTTAACGGCCCCTTCCAGGGCGCGGGCAGCTCGTAGAGCGTACTCGGCTCGCGCTGCGGGTCCTCGCAGAGCGCGACGAGCTGCCCGACCGGCACGTCGAGCGTGCCGATCGTATGGGCGTGCGACGCGCCGTTGAAGCGGTACGTCGCGCGCTGCCCCCGGACCTCGTAGAGCAGCATCGCGACCTCGCGATCCTCGGCGAAGGTGCCGGTGACCTCCTCGCGCCGGGTCACGCGGCCCCAGTCGGCGACGCCGGGCCCGAGCGCGGGATCCGGGTGCGCCGCGTCGATCGGGATCTTGCACCACGTCGTCAGGGACGCGAGCGCGCGGCTGCGGCTGAACGGAGAGGCTCCCATCGGCGACGGCGACGGCTTCGCGACGGCCGGGGCGGGCGGGCCTGAGG
>JALZOI010000218.1 GCA_030857245.1 Myxococcota bacterium | reverse complement strand
GCCGCCGCGGGCATGGGCTCGGCCGACGGCGCCGGCGGGGCGGCCGGCGGCGTCGTGGCCGGGGTCGCCGTCGTGTCGTCATCGGGCGAGGTCGACACGGTCGCGACGAAGCCCACGAGGCCGAGCAGGATCAGGCCAAGCCCCACGGTGCTGAGGATCGACGCGTCGTTCTTGCAGTCCTCCGCCGGCAGTCCCGGCGTCGGGTTCATGTCGCAATCGGCGCCGGTGTTGACGAAGTACAGCATCGTGATGCCGGCCGCGAGGGCGCCGCCTTCGCCGAGCTTGGCGTATGTGCGATGACGCGCGCTGTTCGGGAAGCATGCAGCGAGCGAGACCGAGAGAGCCACGACGAGAGCGACTGCGCGCATGACTTCGGTTGTATCAGAACCAGCTCCCGCGCTCCGCGCAGCATCGATGATGAACGCTCACCGATTGCGCAGCCGCTGTGAGCAACTCGAGTCGCCATGCGACACCGCGCTGTCTCAGCGGCGCGGCACGAGCGTCGCCGCGACGATGCGCTGATCGGGGCGCTGCGCGAACACGACGGCGCCGAGCTCGCGCCACGCCGGATCGAGCGCGACCCGTAGCGTGCCGCGCTGACCCGCGGCCGCGACGCGCTCGAGCCGGCGCACGATGCGGTGGTTCGCTAGGGTCGCCCCGGCATTCTCGCCGCGCGTCACCTTCACGCGGCGCGCCTCCTCGAACACCGCGATCAGCACGTCAGCACCCGCGGGCGCCGTCGTCGTGATCTCGACGTGCTCCGCGGTCCACCGCGCGGTGGCCGGAAGCAGCGCGACGCGCGGAGCGTCCGCGATGGCCTGCGAGACCGCGAGCGTGTTCGAGCCGACCATCGCGGCGGCGCCGCCGACCACGAGCGCCGGCGTGTAGACGCGCGCCTCGCCGAGCGCCCCCGCGTAGCGGTGCTGGCGCTCGGTCCACGCCGGCAGCGAGTACGGATCCGACCAGCCGAGGTCGTTCCAGTAGTCGACGTGGAACGACAGCGGCACCACCGCCCGACCTCCGAGCTGGCCCGCGCGCGCGAGCTTCCCCAGGAGCTGGTCCGCGGACGGGCACGAGCTGCACCCCTGCGACGTGAACAGCTCGATGACGAGCGGACCCTCCGCTGGTGCGGGTGCTGGCGCGGGAGCGTGCGCCGGTTTCACGGGCTCGCCCTCGGCCTCCGCGCACGCGCCGAGCAGACCGCCGGTGAGCACGAGGAGGAGCGAGCGGAGGGCGCCGGGAGTGGGGAGCATGGCGATCCTACGCCACGCCGGTGGCGGGGTTACCCGCGGTGAGCGAGGCACGACGGGGCCGTGGCACACCCGACCCCGAGTCCGACCCCGAACCCCGAGACCGACCCCGAACCCGCAACCGAGCTCAGATCGCGCCGGACTTGCGGGCCACGCGACGGCCCTTGCGCTCGCAGAGCTTGGCGCCATCGAAGACCGGGGCGTGCTTGGCCCAGGAGTGCGAGCCGCGGAGACCCGACATGCCGAGGAACCAGCCCTTGCGGCCCACGAAGAGATCGAGCTGGCGGTCCTTGATGCCGCCGCCGGTGTCATCGGCGACCACGCAGCCGTCGTGCACGAAGCCGCCCCAGGGGGCGCGGCCGGGCATGGTCCGCCCCTCGAGGAGCGGGACGTAGAGCAGCGAGCCGAGCTTGATCAGCTTGGGGTCGACGGCGACGGTGCGGAACGGCTGCAGGGGCCGGCCGTTGCCGGCGGTCCCCCACTGCTGCGTGATCTCCTTGTAACAGACAGAGCCCGGGCAGCTGCAATGGCCCCAGACGTTGAGCACCCGGCCATCGCGGAGCTTGCCGGTGCCCTGGATCCGGAGCTGGTGGGCGAACGCGCGCGAGACCTCGGCGATCGGCTCGCAGCCCTTCGGGCCGTAGAGCAGGGTCAGGTCGGGCGGCGGCGGCGCGATGGCGGCGAGCTCGGTGCCGCCGCCGCGGTGGCGGTCGTCGCCCTCATCCGCGTCGTCGTCCGGCTCGGAGTCGGACCCGGTCGGGGCCGGGCGGCGCGCCTGCTTGGGCGCGACCTCGTCCTCCCGGATCACATAGTAAAAGGTGATGCTGAACAGCCCGAGCTTGCGGGGGCCGTCATCCACCGCCGCAACGGCCGGGACGACCACCTCGGGCGGCGGGGTCGCGATCGAGGCGTCGACCGTTCCCGACTGGCAACCCATCGCCAGGACGAGCGGCGCGAGCACGACGGCCTGGACCCCGTGCACGAGCTGCGCGACCAGGTCGCTCACGTAACCGACCCCACCCCGGACGGCCTGCCAGCTGTGGCCGAGAGTGCCGCGGACCGTGCGCGCGCGTGGTGCTGATTCCGTCATCATGGCGAGCCCCACTGGTGAGCGGGCTCGCAAAGTCTAGCCTCGATCTTCGTCGGGCCAGGGGGCGCGGCTCGGGAAACTCACGGGGGTCTAGCCCATCCGGAGAATCCGATTCACACACGTCGCACTCATCTATGCAGATATGCAGAACGAGGCACCGCGATCGCCCCAAGGCAGGCCGGTGACGCGGCGGAACGTCGCAGGCGCTAGAAGCGCGCCTGGAGCGTGGCGTTCAATCCGAGCTGGTTGAACTGACCGAACACGTACCGGAAGTTCGACGTGTCCGGGTCACCGCTCTCGCGCTCGTAGCGCGACTGGTTCGGATCGTAGCTGTAGAAGACCTCGAGGACGGTCGTGAAGATCCGGCCGAAGTCGAGCTTGAGGCTGCCCTTGGTCGCGAACTGGAGCGCCGCCTCCTCGCCCTCCGGGAGGATCGTGATCAGCGTGTCGATGTTGTTGTTGCGGATGACCGCCGTGGAGCTGGTCGTCATCGTGGTGTCGCCGGGGATGCCCTTCTGCGAGGTCAGGGTCGCCGGCTTCTCGACGCCCACGATCATGCCGAACGTCACCCAGTCACCCCAGTTGTGGTCAGCGCCGATCGCCGCGAAGTAGTTCGGCCTTGTCTTGTAGTCGCTCGGGAAGTCCGAGTACGGCGGCAGGCTCGGCTGCGAGTGCAGGATGAACGCGAGGTCGCGGTAGCTGAAGTCGGCCCGCAGGCGGATCCGGTCGAGCTTGACGCGGACGTTGACGTCCCCGGCGAAGCCCTTCTGGACGACCGTGGCACCGATCTTGTCGGGATCTTTGAGGGTCTGCCCGAGCATCGTGAACTCGGCCTGGGCCAGCCACGACAGCCCGCCGGGGTACTTCTCGAGGTTGAACAGCGAGCTGACCTTCTCGTTGTTGTACTTGTAGAGCCGGTAATCGACGCTCGAGCGCGCCGGCATCCCGCTGTTGATCGAGGCCTGCGCCGAGACGCCGAACAGCTGGACCTTCTCGGCCTGGACGTCCTGGAGCTCGTTGTACCCGCGGTCGAAGTAGCCACCGTTGACCTCGAGCCGGACGTTCGGCAGGGGATCGACGCCAGCGCCCGCGAGCGCCGCGACCGCACCCTTGAGCTCGCCGTCCTTGGGATCCACGAGCGTGCCGCTCTTCGCGCCGACGAAGACGTACATGCCGTTGGTGTCGTACTGGAGCTTGACGCCCGGGGTCGATGACTTGGAGCGCCGGTACTCGGGGGTGCCGCCCCACGACAGCCGGTAGCTGTAGCCGAGCCGGAAGCGGTCCGAGGAGACCGGGAACGCGGTCAGGCTGAGCCGGGTGGGATCCTTGTGGGTCGGATCCTTCCAGTTCGAGACCGTGATGTACGTGCCCGCATCCGCGAGCGCGATGTTGTTCTCGGAGAGCTCGAGGATGCGGAGGACGAACGCGCCCTCCGCCTGGAGGTGACCGCGCGAGTAGCTGCGGTACGAGACCGCGTGGTTCAGGGTCTCGAACCCGGAGAACCGCGTGTCGTAGTTGTCGAAGAACAGCACGCCGAGCGAGTTCGGGACGCCGAACCGCCAGCCCGGGGCGCTCGGGATGGTCTCACCCGGCTGCGCGAGGATGTTCTCGTGCGTCAGCGTGAACGCGATGCGGGTGTCCATGAAGCCGGACGCACCGGTGAGGTCGGGATCCTTGTCGGCCGGCACCGCCGGCAGCTCCTTCTCGGTCGACTCGCGGGCCGCCCGGTCGGCGGCGTCCTTCGCGGCGCGCTCGGTCAGGACGCGTGCGACCTCGCGGTCCACGAGCTCACGGATCTGGGCCTCGTCGAGCGGCTCCGCCTGGGGCGGGGTCATCGTCGGCGTGGGGGGCGGATTCGTGTTGCCCTCCGGCCCGGCGGGGACCGGCGGCTGAGCAAGCGCGAACGTCGGGGCGGCCACCACCGCCAGCAGCATCAATCGGAGCTTCACGAGTCCTCTTTATTCCACCCGCGCCTGAAGCGCGCGCTTTAGCAGTTCCACCCGCGCCTGAAGCGCGGGCTTTGGCAGTTCCACCCGCGCCTGAAGCGCGGGCTTTAGCACTTACAAAGTCACGTCGTCTGCACCGCGCGGAAACACGATCCACACGTTGAAAGCACCGATGCTCACGGGGCGAACGATCCCGACGACGCGCGGCAGGGTACGGCCGACCAGCGTCGCCGGATCCGTCGTGAAGTCGGTGCCCGCGGTGATCAGGTTGATCACCTTGTTGGTCGCGCAGCCTGTGCCGGTCGGGCTCGGATCGATCGTCCACTGCTTGAACCGCGTGTAGACGCCCTCCGGTCCGTCATCGAGCGGGCACACCTTCACGTTGCGCATCTCGATCGGGCCGGCCTCGTTGCGCTCGAAGTTGATCCGCCCGTCCGGGTTCGACAGCGGTTCGAACCACGTCATCGAGAACAGCACCGGCGCCGGCAGCAGCGCCCGGTCGACGTACGGCGGGGTCTCGCGGTCCGGCGTCGCGATGAACGTGCGCGGAAACCCGATCTCGGTGAGGCCGTTGAACTCCGACAGCCCGCCCGCGAAGCTCTGGATCACCTCGCCGACCTGCAGGGGTCCGCCGTGCTGGTCGCGCGGGGACGAGAACGTGAACACCATCATGTGGTCGTAGCCGACGATGCCATCCTGAGCGGGCGGCGTCGTGCACAGCGGCGTCGGCATCGCTCCACCGGTCGCGCACTGCACGTCGCTGACCGTGTAGCCCTGGGCGAACGTCGACGTCACCACCATCGCGCCGCGCTCGCCGTGGCGCGAGGCCTCGACCCGGATCTGCTTGTCCTGGAGCGGGGTCGCCGACAGCGCGTCGAGCGCGGTCTCGTCACGCGGGCGCTGGAGGTCCGCGATGAACGGCTCGCGATACCACAGCGTCGGCGAGGTCCCGGTGACCGCGCCGTACTGGTACTCGGGACCGAGCCCGGTGCCGTTGTCGAACCACAGCGTCGTCGAGCTCAGCACGCTCGGCGGCAGGGTGATCGTCTGGTTCAGGGCCACGCCGCCGGTCATCGGGATCGTCGCGAGGGGCTGCTGCTCGAGGCTCGGCGTCAGGGTGCCGAGGAACTGCGCGTAGACCCGGATGTCGCCCGAGAACGAGGTGTCGACCGCGTTGGTCGCGTCCTTCGCTCGCAGGTTGACGACCACCGTGTGCTCGGTCTCGCCGAGCCGGTTGTTGACGTCACCCGTCGTCGACGGCGACAGCAGCTCGACCTCGATCGACTGCGTCCCGGTGAGCGGCTCGAGCGTGTCGGTACACGACGGCAGAGCCAGCCCAAGCACGCTGCCAAGGGCGACGAGCAGGCTGGAGCGCACGCGCGCGAAGTGGATCATTCGAACACCGGGCGGATGCGGCCATCGTGGGCTTCGATGGTCGAGTCCAGGCAAGAGATCGCCCCGTACTGCTGCGTCACCGGCACCATCTCGGCCGTCATCTCGGTGCTGCACCGGTTGCGCGTGTTGAGGAAGACGCGGAGAGCGTCGCGCAGCGAGACGCCGGTGTCCTGCTTCGACGTGTTGCGCTTCAGCACCTCGAAGCCCGAACCGCCGGCGGCGATGTAGTCGTTGACCGCGACGCGGTAGAGCGCGGTGGGCACGAGCGGGGCGCACTTCGTGAAGTCGATCGGACCGTCAGGGTTGTTGCCGCGGCACTGGTCGCCGACGGCGATGTTCTTCGCGCACGCGCCGCGCTCGCCGTTGGGCCCGCACGCGCCGCCGCACACCATGTCGAACGCGATCCCCGAGACCTGCGCCTGCGTGCGGCAGCCGCGGCTCGCCGAGCGCCGCGCCACGAAGTCGAGCGACTGCTTCACCTCGTCACCCGACAGGTACATCACGGTGATCGAGTTCTCGAAGGGGAAGACGTTGTACATCTGCTCGACGGTCAGCGGCCCCTGCTCGAAGTCGGCGCGGATGCCGAGCGAGTTCGTGATCGCGAACTCGGCCTGCACGGCCTCCTGGAGCTGCATCGAGCGCGCGACGAGGTTGCCGAGCTGCGAGTCACCGCCCGACGCATCGGTGCGGACGATCTTGCCGGCGTTCCCCGCGGGCGGCGGCGTGCCGTCCTTGCTCGGGTTGACGTAGGCGAACACGCCGTTGAGATCGATCTCCTGGGCGATCTTCACCGAGTACGGCCACATCAAGTTGGCGACCGCAGGGTCCTCGGGGATGCACGGCTTGCCGTCGCAGATCTTGGAGTCGACGGGGATGTTGTCGAACGAGAACGACGTGATCCGGCTGCGCAGCGCCGGCACCGCGTTGTTCGTGCCGACGCGGACGACGAGATCGAGCCGACCGACGAACTTCGCGAACGCACCGGAGTGCACGAGGATCGTGTTGTGACCCTCGTCGTCGTTCGGGATCAGCTTCGGCGGGTCGGTGACGATGTGGAGGTGGCCACCGAGGATGAGATCGACGCCCTTGAGCGTCTCCTTCTTGAACTCCTGGTTCGGGTCGTCGACCTGTGACGCCGTCAGGTCCTCGTCCTCCTCGAGGCCGAGGTGGCTGACCACGACGACGACATCGACGACCGGGCGCAGGATCCGCACCCAGCGCTCGAGCGCGTCCTCGTCGGCGATCGGCCGGAACCCCAGCGAGTTTCCACCCTCGTAGATCGAGGTGATCGTGCTGACGTTGCCCATCCCGATCACCGCGATCCGGATGCCCTTGACGTTGTAGATCATGAACGGCGCGATCACGTCGCGCAGCGACCGCCCGTCCGCGCCGACCGCGCCCGGCGGCGGATCGTCCCACGCGTAGTTCGCGGCGAGCTGCGGGAAGCTCGACCAGTTGTCGATCTGCTCGAACAGGTTCTTGGCGCCGAGATCGAACTCGTGGTTGCCGAGCACCGCGCCGTCCATGCCGGCGAGGGACAGCGACCGCATCTCGGCCTCGCCCTTGAACAGGTTGAACACCGGCGCGCCCTGGAAGCAGTCGCCGGAGTCGAGCCACAGCGCGCGGTGCGTGCTCGCGCGGATGCGCTTCGCGATCGTCGCGATGCGGGCGATGCCGCCGAACGGGGCGGTGGTCAGCCCGTCCGCACGATCGAACGTGTTGGGTGCGAAGTTGTACGGGAACAGCCGCGAGTGGATATCCGACGTGTGGATGAAGGTCACCCGGATGTCCTGCCCGACGAGGTTCGGCTCCTCCTGGGAGACCGTACACCCCGCGAGCACCACGAACGCAGCGACGGCGCCCGCGCGTCGAACCCTACGACTCAGCATGGCCCGCGGTCATACCGGTCCTGCTAATTTTCAGCAAGACCTGAATCGCGTCAGCGCGGTCACGCAGTGCAGCCGATCCCGTCACCCGTTCTCCGACGTTCTCGTGCGCGCGTGCCGCACCGCAGGGCCCGCCCGTGAGGCGGGGGGCGGCACCGCGATGCCAGCTGTGATTTACTCCACGCCGATGCCTCGCGCGAAGATTGTCTGCACCCTCGGTCCTGCGTCGTCGTCCCCCGAACGCATCGGCGAGCTGATCGATGCCGGGATGTCGGTCGCGCGCCTCAACTTCTCGCACGGCTCGCACGAGGACCACGCGAAGATGCTCGCGACGGTCCGCAGCGAGGCCGACAAGCGCGGCAAGGCGATCGCCGCGCTGCTCGACCTCCAGGGCCCGAAGATCCGGGTCGGCCGGTTCATCAACGGGCAGGTCGAGCTCAAGCCGGGCGCCGAGTTCACGATCACGACCGAGAACGTGCCCGGCGACGAGAAGCGGGTGTCGACGACGTACCAGGGCCTGCCCCACGACGTGAAGCGCGGCGATCACATCCTGCTCGACGATGGCTACATGACGCTCGCGGTGACCAGCGTCGAGAACCACGAGGTCCGGACCGTCGTGATCGCGGGCGGCATCCTCAAGAACAACAAGGGCATCAACCTGCCCGGCGTCGACGTCTCGGCGCCCGCCCTCTCGGAGAAGGACCGCACCGACATCGGCTTCGCGCTGCGCTACGGCGTGGACTTCGTCGCGCTGTCGTTCGTGCGCCGCCCCGAGGACGTGATCGAGGCGAAGCGGCTGCTCACCCACGACAACATCTCGATCCCGGTGATCGCCAAGATCGAGAAGCCGCAGGCGCTCGAGCGGCTCGGGGACATCATCGATGTCTCCGACGGCATCATGGTCGCGCGCGGCGATCTCGGTGTCGAGATGGGGCCCGAGAAGGTGCCGCTCTGGCAGAAGCGGATCATCGAGGAGAGCAACAAGCGCGGCAAGATCGTGATCACCGCGACGCAGATGCTGGAGTCGATGATCACGCAACCGCGACCGACCCGTGCCGAGGCGTCCGATGTCGCGAACGCGGTGCTCGATGCGACCGACGCGCTGATGCTGTCGGGCGAGACCGCGTCGGGCGTCAACCCGGTCGAGGCCGTGCGCACGATGGCGCGCATCATCGAGGAGATCGAGCGCAGCGCCTACTACCACGCGAATACCGAGATCCCGGACATCCAGCTCGTCAACTCGACCAACGCGATCGCGCACGCGGCGATGACAGCCGCGCGCTCGATGAAGCTGAAGACGATCGTCGCGGTCAGCGACTCGGGCGGCGCGGCCCGGCTGATCAGCGAGTACCGTCCCGAGGCGAACATCGTCTGCCTGACCTCGAACGAGGTGACGTTCCGCCGGCTCGCGCTGGTGTGGGGTGTGACGCCGGTCATGATCGGCCCGGCGGCCACGACCGAAGAATTGCTCGATCGGGTCGAGGGCACGCTGATCGAGAAGAACCTCGCGTTGCCGGGCGAGAACGTCTTGATCTCGATGGCGGTCCCCGTCGGTGCGGGCCTGCAGACGAACGTGTTGAAGATCCACACGATCCAGCACTGACCCCACCCGGCCGCAGGAGGGGCACCGCGATCACCCAGGCGCACCGCGTTACGTAGGCGAAAACCTACAGTTGCAAGAGGTTGAGCGATGCGTGCGGGCAAGCTACGATTTCGCTGCAGTGGGTCAGACGCCACGTCCAGCTGATACGGGTATCAGCATTGGCCAGATCTTCCTGGGCAAGTACCGTGTCGAGCAGATCCTCGGCCAGGGCGGGATGGGCATTGTCGCGCGCTGCACGCACCTGGCGCTGAACGAGCAGGTCGCGGTCAAGATGCTGCGCAACGACGTCCTCCAGGACGCCGATGCGAAGGAGCGGTTCATGCGCGAGGCGCAGGCCGCGGTGAAGCTCCGCAGCGAGTACGTCGCGCGGGTCTCGGACGTCGGGACCTTCGAGAACGGCGTCCCGTACATGGTGATGGAGTACCTGGACGGCCAGGACCTCGGGCAGCTCCTCGACGAGCAGCAGACCGTGCCGGTGCAATGGGCGACCGAGATGATCCTCCAGGCGGCCGAGGCCCTCGCCGAGGCGCACTCGATCAACATCGTCCATCGCGACGTCAAGCCGACGAACCTGTTCGTGACGTGGCGCCCCGACGGCACCTCGATCGTCAAGGTCCTCGACTTCGGCATCTCGAAGTCGCCGATGGGCACGGACATGCAGCTGACCCAGACGCAGTCCCTGCTCGGCACGCCGGCGTACATGTCTCCCGAGCAGATGCGCTCGGCGCGCCTCGTCGACGCCCGCAGTGACATCTGGTCGCTCGGCAGCGTGATGTACGAGCTGCTCGAGGGCCGCCGCCCGTTCGAGGCAGATAGCTTCTCGGAGATGTGCGTGAAGGTCGCGGTCGATGCGCCCGCGCCGATGGTGAACGCCGGCCCCGAGCTCGAGCAGGTCGTGCTGCGCTGCCTCGCGAAGTCGCCGGAGCAGCGCTACTCGAGCATGGCCGAGCTCGGCCGTGACCTCGTGCCGTTCGCGCGCGATCAGCACGGCGCGAACGTCCTCGTCGAGCGCATGCACCGCATGCTCGGCCGCAACACGCCGGTCTCGTGGGACGGCGCGACCACCAACGGCGGCCGCGCCGCGACGCCGCTGCCGGTGCGCGACGCCAAGAGCGCGCCCGTGCGAGCGTACTCGCCGGCGGCGGCCTGGCATGGCGGTTCGGAGCCGAGC
>JALZOI010000217.1 GCA_030857245.1 Myxococcota bacterium | reverse complement strand
GCCATAGCTGGGCGCGAAGCGATCCTCGTCGGCGAGCTCCCCGGGGACGCCGGGCGGCTCGACGAGCGGGGTGCCGCGCGCGCCGCCACCGCCACAGCCCGCCGCGAGCTCCACGCCGCCCCCGAGGCTCCCCAGGAATGCCACCGCCCGCCAGACCGGTCTCATCGGGAACACGGTAACGGACGCCGGCCCGTGCTACGACCCACGCAGCTCCAGTATTCAGCGAAACCAGAGACTTCCGCGCATGAATCCCCACCCATCGCCGTGCGTCAGAGAGAGCACGGTGCTGGTTCGGCACCCTTCGGAGACGTAGCCATGTTGGACATCCTCGGCATCTTCACTCGCATCATGCTCGGAACTGCGCCCGCGACCCCTCCTGCGCCTCCGCAGAAGCTCGTCGCGAGCGTGCCGCTCGTCGCCGCTCCGGGCGCGGGCGCGGCGACCGCGGCGTCGGCCAACGAGGTCGTCGACAACGTCCAGAAGTTCTATTCCACGATCAAGCAGGTCACCGCGCAGTTCCGTCAGTCGGTCACCAACAACACGTTCGGCAGCACCAAGACCAGCGACGGCACGGTGTGGATCATGAAGCCCGGCAAGATGCGCTGGGATTACGTCGAGAAGAAGAAGGACAAGGTCGTCCCCAAGAAGAGCTTCATCTCGAACGGCACGAACCTGTACGTCGTCGAGCACGACAACCTGCAGGTCGTGAAGAAGAACCTCGGGCAGGATCTGATGCCGGTCGCGGTGTCGTTCCTCTACGGCAAGGGCGACCTCAAGTCCGAGTTCAACGCCGAGCTCGACAAGTCCGGCAAGTTCGGCGCGAAGGGCGAGCTCGTCCTCAAGATGACGCCGAAGCAGCCGAGCGCGCAGTACAAGAACCTGATCCTGGTCGTGAACCCCGGCAACTACCGGGTCACGCAGTCGGTGATCATCGACTCGTCGAACAACGTGAACCACTTCCGGTTCTACGCGCCCGACTTCCAGAAGGCGGTCGCGGCGGACTGGTTCGAGTTCAACGAGAACAATCCGAAGGTGAAGAACTACCGGGTCGTCGATGCCGATCAGGCCGCGAAGAGCGCGGGCTCGAACGCCGCGACGCCGCCGCCGCTGCCCGCCGTGCCGCCCGCGAAGGCGAAGTAGCGCTGGCGCCCGGCGCGCGCGCGTTCCTGGTAGGGTGCGCGTCGTGCCGGTCCTGCAGCCGCGGTTCGTGCAGGCCAACGGCCTGCGCTTTGGATACCTCGAGGCCGGCAGCGGGCCGCTCGTCCTGCTCGTCCATGGGTTCCCCGACACGCCGTACACCTGGGATCGCGCGCTCCCCGCGTTCGCCGCCGCCGGGTTCCGCGCGGTCGCGCCGGCGACGCGCGGCTACTTCCCGACCGCGATCCCGGCCGACGGCGCGTACGACACCGACACGCTCGCCCGCGATCTGCTCGCGCTGATCGCGGCGCTCGGTGAGGACCGCGCGATCCTCGTCGGCCACGACTGGGGCGCGAGCGCGGCGTACTCCGCCGCGGCACTCGCTCCGGAGCGCGTGCAGCTCCTCGTCACCTTGGCGATCCCGCACCCGCGCTCCATCAAGCCGACGCCCGCGCTCGCGTGGAAGGTCCGGCACTTCGTCACGCTGCGCCGCAAGCACGCCGCCGACCGGGTCCGGCGCGACGACTTCGCGATGGTCGACGAGCTCTGGGGGCGCTGGTCACCCGACTGGCAGGTCCCGCCGGCGGAGACCGCGGCGGTCAAGGAGGCGTTCCGCGAGCCCGGCTGCCTCGAGGCGGCGCTCGGGTATTACCGCGCGCTCGGGCTGCGGGTGCCGGCGTCGCATCGCGCCGACATCACCGTCCCGACGATCTCGTTCGCCGGCGAGGGCGACGTGATCTCACCCCGCGCCTACGAGAAGGCCCGCGGCTGCTTCACGGGATCCTACGAGGTCGTGCAGGTCCCGGGCGGGCACTTCATGCACCGCCAGCACCCGGAGCACGTGATCACCGAGCTCGTCCGCACCGTGCGCGATCACGTGCGATGATCGGGGCATGGCCGACCGGCCGCTGCTCATCTTCATCAGCGACATCCACCTGACGGATCGCCTCCACGGCGCGGCGATCAGCAAGGCGGATCAGTTCGCGCGGTTCTGGCAGCGGATCGCGATCGCCCGCGGCAAGCGGCCGGCCGAGCTCTGCATCGTCGGGGATCTGTTCGATCTCGTGCGCTCGCCGTCGTGGTTCGAGGGTCGCCATCGGCCCTATCACGGCGCGACCACGAACGGCGTGGTCCGCAACGTCGAGAAGATCGTCGCGGAGACCATCGCGCGCGAGGCGGGGTTCTTCGGCGCGATCCGCGAGCGCGTGCAGAGCGGCGAGCTCGTCGTGCACTACGTCGTCGGCAACCACGACCGGCTCTTGCTCACCGCGCCGGCCGCGCTCCGGCTCGTCTCGCAGGCGCTGACGGGCGGCGACGGGCTGGAGCTCCACCAGGAGCTCGAGTTCCGTGACCACGGCGTGCTCGCGTACCACGGCAACGTCGGCGATCCGATCAATGCGAGCCCCGATGGAGAGGGCACGATCGGCGATGCGATCGGCTCGGAGCTGATCCTCAAGTTCCCGCGCAACGTGCGGGCGATGGTCGGCCCCGATCATCCGGGGCTCGAGCAGATCGACGACATCGACGACGTCCGCCCGATCTACGCGGTCCCCGCGTGGGTCCGCCAGCAGAGCGTCGCGCAGCGCGCGCTGCTGAAGCCGATGGCGCAGGCGTGGAGCGAGGTCGTCGAGGAGTTCCTCGCGAACGACTTCGTGCAGCGCTGGGTCGGCCGCCAGCACACGCCCGGCCTCCGGGGGCGGGTCTCGCTCGATCTCGGCAAGAAGCTGCGGCTGCTGCTCGAGCTCTCGCGCAACAAGGTGATCGCGCACGGCTCGGACGAACGGCTGACCCAGCTCTACCGGTTCTTCCAGCAGAGCTTCGACGGCAAGATGGCGGCGCACGCCGCGACCGAGCTCGCGCGCCGGCGCGGCCTGCGGTTCGTGGTCAACGGCCACTCGCACTTCCCGTCGATGCAGCCGCTCGGCACGATCGAGGGCAAGCCCGCCGTCTACTTCAACACCGGCACGTGGCGCGCGGTGCACCAGATCGGCCATGACCTCGGTGGTCGCCCGAGCTTCCTCGCCTACGACGCGATGACGTACCTCGTGTTCTTTCCCGAGGACGATCCGCTGCACCGCGACTACGAGTGGTGGACCGGTGCGCTGGTCGCCCGCGGCGAGGGTGCGCTGCCACCGTGAGCGGGCGAACGTCGGGGCTACTGGAATCCCGCTCTGCAGGGTAAGGTGCCCCGGATGTCGCTGCGCCCGCATCCTCGCCATCGTCCGAGTGGTCCCGTCGTGCTGGTCGTGATGGATGGCATCGGCCGCGGAGCCGGCGACGAGGCCGACGCCGTCGCCATCGCGTCCACGCCGACCCTCGACCGGCTATGGGTCCCCGGCGCGCGGGCCGAGCTGCGGGCTCACGGCAAGGCCGTCGGCCTGCCGAGCGACGACGACATGGGCAACAGCGAGGTCGGTCACAACGCGCTCGGTGCCGGCAAGGTCTACGCGCAGGGTGCCAAGCTCGTGAACGCGGCGATCGCGACCGGCGCGATGTTCGACGGGGCGGTCTGGCAGCAGGTGATCGACCGCGGAGCGCGCGGCGGGGCGGTCCACTTCCTCGGGCTGCTCTCGGACGGCAACGTCCACTCGCACATCGCGCACCTCGAGGCGATGCTGAGCGCCGCGGCGCGGGCCGGCTGCCGCAAGCTCTACATCCACGCGCTGCTCGATGGCCGCGACGTGCCGCCGACCAGCGCGCTGGAATATGTCGACCGCATCGAGCGGTACCTCGCCGGCCTCCAGATCGCCGGCGTCGACGCGCGGATCGTCTCGGGCGGCGGCCGCATGCACCTCACGATGGATCGCTACGAGGCGGACTGGGCGATGGTGGAGCGCGGCTGGCGCACCCACGTGCTCGCGGACGCCCGGCCGTTCGCGACCGCGACCGCGGCGATCGGCACGCTCCGCGACGAGCGGCCCGGCATCATCGATCAGGACCTGCCGGCGTTCGTCGTGACGCCGACGGCGCCGATGCAGGACGGCGATGCCGTCGTGATGTTCAACTTCCGCGGCGATCGCGCGATCGAGATCTCGCGCGCCTTCGATGACGAGCTGTTCGATCGGTTCGCGCGCGGCCCCAGGCCCGACGTGCTCTACGCCGGGATGATGGAGTACGACGGCGACCTCCACATCCCGCGGCGCTACCTCGTGGTGCCGCCCGCGATCGAGCGGCCGATGGGCGAGATCCTCGCCGCGAGCCACGTCACCCAGCTCGCGATCTCCGAGACCCAGAAGTACGGGCACGTGACCTACTTCTGGAACGGCAACCGCAGCGGCATGTTCGACGACGCCACGGAGACGTACATCGAGATCCCGTCCGACAACCTGCCGTTCGAGCAGCGGCCGTGGATGAAGGCCGCCGAGATCACCGACCGCCTGATCGCCGAGCTCCGCACCGGCCGCCACCAGTTCACCCGCGTCAACTACGCGAACGGCGACATGGTCGGCCACACCGGCGCGTTCGACGCGACCGTGCTGGCGGTCGAGATCGTCGATCTGCAGCTCGCCCGGCTCGCGAAGGCGGTCGAAGAGCTCCAAGGAATCCTGGTGGTTACGGCGGACCACGGCAACGCCGACGAGATGTTCCAGCGCGACAAGCACGGCGCGGTGCAGCGCGACAAGCAGACCGGCCAGCCGACCGTAAAGACCAGTCATTCCTTGAACGCCGTGCCCTTCTTGATCCACGATCCGAAGCGCGTGAGCTACGAGATCGACGACGAGCGGGCCAAGGCCGGAGGCATCGCGAACGTCACCGCGACCTGCATCGAGCTGCTCGGCTTCGAGCCGCCGGACGACCTGGAACCATCGCTGTTGAGGTTTCGATGACCACGAGCACGACCACGAGCACGAAAGCGCTGATCGGCCTCCTGCTCGCCGGGACCGTGGGCGTGATCATCTTCCTGTTCGTTCACCTCTCGAACGACGCCGACCACGGCATCACCATCGGCGCGCAGACCGCGGCCGCCGCGTGTACGCGGGGCCACCAGGACTGCCTGCCCGACGTCAACTACGTGGACACGAACGGCACCGCGTACACCGCGGCGTCGCTCGCCGGCAAGGTCGTGATCGTCAACTTCTGGGCGACCTGGTGCAAGCCGTGCCTCAAGGAGATCCCGGATCTCTCGAAGGTGTACGACAAGTACAAGCAGCAGGGGGTCGTGATCCTCGGCGTCATGACCGACGACCCCGACAACGGTACGCTGCTCAACTTTCAGTCCGACAACAACATGAGCTACCCGGTGATCCGCGCGAACTCCGACATCCTGGTCTCGTTCAGCTACCCGGGCTCGCTGCCGACGACGTTCGTCTACGATCGCAGCGGCAAGCAGGTCGGCAAGCCGCACCTCGGCGCGCTCCACGAGGCGCAGCTCGACAGCATCCTGAAGCCGCTGCTCGGCCCGTAGCCGGCGCGGCGCGGTCGCGACTACGCGGCGCGGCGCTTCAGCACGGCGGCGATCACGAGCGCGAGGCCGGCGAGGATCATCGCGTAGATCCCGAAGCTGACCTCGAACATCTCGCCGAACATGCTCATCATGCCGCGGCCCATCTCGCGGCCGAGGTTCTCCATGCCGTCGCCGCTGCCGACCCCGGCCTCGCCGCCCGCGCGACCCATCTGCCGGCCGAGCTCGCCGCCGAGGTCGAGCTTGCCGTTCTGGATCTCGATCATCTTCCAGACCGCGAAGCCGACCGCGGCTGCGCCGATCACGCCGAGGATGCCGCGCCGGGCACCGTCGAGGGCGTAGGCCCGTGCGCCGGTCAGCGCGACGGCGAGCGCGGCGCCGAACAGCGCGAGCACGACCCAGCCCTGGCCGAAGTCCATCCCGGTGACGCCGACGATCCCCATCATGGTCACCCATGGCATGAACGCCGTGAGCAGCCCGACGCCGCAGATGGCCGCGATCCAGATGCGCTGCTTGTGCATCGCCGCGATATCGCACGACCGGCGGCGCGACGCTCCGATAAAACGTGCCTACCGGACCGGCGCCGCGGTCTCGGCGGACGACCAGGTGCGCCCGAACAGCCCGAACATGCCACCCGTGTGGAGGAAGGCCACCGCGCTCCCGAACCGGCCGGGGTTCGCGCGCAGCTCCTGCACCATCCCGTGGAACGCCTTGCCGGTGTAGACCGGGTCGAGGACGATGCCGTCGCTGCGGCAGACGTCGCGGATCGTGGCGAGCTCCTCGGGTCGGCTCTTCGCGTAGCCGATGCCGACGTGGCCGTCGACGATGTCGATGTCGGCCTCGGTGATGCCGAGGCCGAGCTGCCAGCGCGTCTCGGTCTCGGCGCAGATCCGCGTGATCACGTCGATGAAGTACGCGCGGTCGTCGCAGACGTTGACGCCCGCGACGCGGATGCCGCGCTCGGCGAGGTTGAACAGCTTGGCGCCCATGATCAGCCCGGCGCCGGTGCCACCCGAGCCGCACGCGTAGAGCACGGTGACCGGCGCCTCGGGTGACGCGATCCCGGAGAGGTCGTCGGCGAGCTCGCGCATCGCCCGGATGTAGCCCCAGCTGCCGAGCGCGTTCGAGCCGCCCTCGGGGACGACGTACGGCGTGCCGCCGGCGGCGCGCACCCGCGCGGCCTGCTCGGCGAGCAGCCGGGTGCGGTCGCGCCAGGCGCTCCGCGAGATCCACACGAGCTCGGCGCCGACGAGCTGGTCGAGCAGGATGTTGCCGGTCGGCGGCGGCGGCTGCGCCGGATCATCGGTGCGCAGGATCAGCACGCTCTTCATGCCGAGCTGGGTCGCGGCGAACGCGGTCGCCCGCGCATGGTTCGACTGCTCGCCGCCGCACGTGATCACGTGCGTCGCGCCCTCGCCCGCCGCCTCCGCCATCAGGTACTCGAGCTTGCGGACCTTGTTGCCCATCAGCTCGGCGCCGGTCTGGTCGTCGCGCTTGATCCAGATCTTGGTGCCGAGCTGGTCGCCGTAGCGCAGCCAGTGGCCCCGCGTCGGCTGGTTCGCGAGCGGCAGGCGACGAGGCTCGCGGTCGTGCAGCGCTGGGATCATGGGGCGACTGTACGTCAGCCGTGCCGCCCCGGGGATGCCGCGCATCGCTCCGCGCCCCGCCCACTCGCAAACGCAAACACAGCGATCGAAGCGCCCGATCCTTCGGCTCGCTGTCAGCGGCCCGCCTCGCAGAGCGCGAGGCGGCGCCGTGGGTCCTGTGGACAGGCGCCGCGCGGATCGGCGAGGTCCGCGGCGCGCCTGACCCACAGGCTCCACCGCGTTTGTCCCGGCGCGCGCTCCGCCTTTCGGAGATCTTGTTTTGGGGGGAAGGAGCGGAAGCCTTCCTCCCGGATGAATCCAGCGGATTCACGATCGAAGCGCCGACGCGGGTGCAAGCGTGGGGGAGCGAGTGCGTCAGGCGCGCCGCCGATCCGCCGATCACACCGGCGCCTGTCCACACGATCCACCGCGACTGCGGGCGCTCTCCACCTGCCCTCGGTTGCTAGCTCGTCCGGGCAAGCGCGGGGGAGCGTGGGCGTCAGGCGCGCCGCCGATCCGCTGATCACACCGGCGCCTGTCCACGCGATCCACCGCGGCCGCACGGCCGACCGCGATGTCAGCTCATGAGCTTGTAGAGGACGACCATCACGACGGCGACGGCGCCCAGGCCGCCGATCGTGGTGGCGAGCTTCACCCAGTTGCTGGCGGTGAGCGAGCCGGCAGCGGCGATCTCGGCCTGGTCGGCGCGGTCGAGCGCGGCCCAGTCGACGGCGGGCAGCGCCCGCTGGAGCTCGCGGCAGGCCTGGCTCGCCTTCTGGTGACCCTCGACGTTGAACTCCGCCGTCTTCGAGCTGCTGTAGGCGCCGCCGCCGAGCGCGAAGCCGAGCGCGTCGAAGCTCTCGGTGCCCTCGATGTTGGACACCGCGAGCTGGCCGCGGCGCTCGGTGGCGCGCAGCGCGTCGAAGCCGGGGACGGCGAGGCCGCTGGCGGCGAGCGCGGCGCGCGCCTCGTCGAGGTGACGCCAGATCTCGGGGTACAGCTGCTGGCACTCGCCGATCTTGAGCTCGAGCGCGTCGACGCTCTCACCGGTCGAGGTGCGCAGGAGGTCGCCGTAGCGCGCGTTGAGCGTGCTCGCGACGCGGATCGATCGGACGGGATCAGGGTTCATCGCATGCGCGCTGTACCAGAGCTCGGTGCGGCGCTGAACCGGGAAATCGCGCGCGCGCGAGGAGGCGTGTTACATCCTAGGCATCTTGGTGCGGACTCTCCTCGTGATCCTCGGGTGCGCGGTCACGTTCCAGGCAGCGCCCGTCGGCGCGAGCGGCTGGCCGACGCCGGCGGCTGGCGAGTCGGCGTCGGGTGACATCGAGGTGCTGTTCACCTTCGATGACGGCCCGAACCCGACCTACACCCCGCAGGTGCTCGACATCCTGGCGAAGCACCGGATCCAGGCGGTGTTCTTCCTCGTCGGCGAGATGGTCGGCAACGGGAACAAGAAGGTCCCGCTGATCCTCGAGCGGATCCTCCGCGACGGCCACGTGATCGCGAACCACACCATGCGTCACAAGGATCTGTGCCGCGTGAAGCCCGAGGCGGCGATCGAGGACCTCGACCGCGGCAAGGCCACGATCGAGCGCGCGACCGGGGTGTCGCTCGTGTGGTTCCGCGCGCCGTTCGGCGTCCGCTGCGAGCGGCTCGACGCGATGCTCGCCGAGCGCAACCTCCGTCACTTCCACTGGGATCTCGACCCGCAGGAGTGGCGCCACAACAACGTCGACAAGACCGTGAAGTACGTGACCGGCGAGCTGGCGCGCGCACACGGCCGGGCCGTCCTCCTGCTCCACGACATCAAGGCGGTCACGGTCGAGGCCCTCCCGCAGATCCTCGCGTGGATCGATGGCGAGAACGCCCGGCGCTCGAAGTCTCGCAAGCGCAAGATCCGGATCCTCCCGGCTCCCGCGCTCGCCCTCGAGCAGCTCCCGCCGGGGCTCGCGGCCTGGTTCGCGGACGCGACCGCGGAGGCCCGGTCGCTCCCGGAGACCCTGGCGTCCGTGCTGCCGGCACGCCGCCGGTAGCGACCGGCGCAACCCGCCATAACACGCCGCAACCCGGGAAGCGGACCGGCTGCGGGGTCGCCGTGGTAGGGTCCCTGCCGGACCTCGCGATGTTTCGGATTCGTCAATCGTATCGGGAAGATGTCGACCAGGTGCTGGCGGTCGCCGAGCACCTGGACACCGTCAACCTGCCCGCCGATCGCACGCACATCGAGGCGATCCTCGACCGCTCGGACAAGGCGTTCGCCGCCGAGGTGCCGCCCGGCGAGCGCGAGTTCCTGTTCGTGCTCGAGGATCTCGCGAAGCAGCAGATCATCGGGACGTCGATGATCTACGCGCAGCACGGCACGCGCCGCGCGCCGCACATCTTCTTCCGGGTCGAGAACGACGAGCGCTACTCGGTCACGCTCGATCGCCACTTCATCCATCAGACGCTGCGCATCGGCTACAACTACAACGGCCCGACGGAGATCGGCGGCCTCATCCTGCTGCCGGAGTACCGGCGCAACACCGAGGCGCTCGGCAAGGCGCTGTCGTACGTGCGGTTCCTGTTCATCCGCATGCACCGCGAGCTGTTCCGCGACAAGGTGCTGTCGGAGCTGCTGCCGCCGCTCGAGCCCGATGGCGCCTCGAAGCTGTGGGAGGCGCTCGGCCGCAAGTTCACCGGGCTGACCTATCAGGAGGCCGACCTCCTCTCGAAGGACAACAAGGAGTTCATCCACGCGCTGTTCCCGGATGACCCGATCCACACCGAGCTGCTGCCCGATGACGTCCGCGGGCTGATCGGCCAGGTCGGTCCGGAGACCAAGGCGGTCGAGCTGATGCTGCGGCGGATCGGCTTCGAGTACGCAGGCCAGATCGATCCGTTCGACGGCGGCCCCCACTTCTGCGCGAAGACCGACGACATCGCCGTCGTCAAGCAGGCGAGCGAGGTCGCGGTGCAGGTCGTCGCGGACGCCGTCGGCGAGCGCCCGTGGGCGATGATCGCGGTCGAGCTCGCGAACCAGCGCCCGCGGTTCCGCGCGGTCGGCGCGCGCGTGGTGCCGCTCGAGAGCGGCAGCGTCGGGATCTCGGAGGACGTGCGGCGCCGGCTCGGCGTCGAAGAGGGACAGCAGGTATGGCTCACCTACGGCTGATGACGGCGCTGACGACGTTCGCGGTGGCGACCGCGGGGCTCGGAGCCGGTTGCGGGCAGGCAGACGCCGAGCCCGGCCAGGTCTCGGGGC
>JALZOI010000216.1 GCA_030857245.1 Myxococcota bacterium | reverse complement strand
GCGCGGGATCGGTCGGAGGCGCCGCGGGATCCGGTGCGGGCTGCGCCATCGCCGGTGCCGCCGCGAGCGCCACGTACATCAAGCCGCGTGCGAAGCCAGAGCGCATCGGGGCGCACACGAGCACGATCCATGCCCGCAGCCGCCGCGAGAACCGGGCTGGGTTCTCGTCGCTTGCCGCCCGCGAGCCCCCGGGGCCCCGCCGTGTCGTTGCGATCGGCAACGCGGGATGGTGGCGGCGACGGCGAACGCTATGGCATCGGCCGCAGCTCGGCGGCCTTCGGCGGGCGCGACGGCTTCGCCTTCGACGCCGACGTCGACCCGGACTTCGCCGCGGTCTGCTTGCGCTTCGACGCGACGCCGCGGGACCGCTTCGTCGCGCGCGTCGACTTCGCGGTCGGTGCCGACTTCGCCGCCTTGGCCGACCTCGTCGAGGTCGCCGCCTTCGTCGACTTCGCCGAGGTCGCCGGCTTGCTCGACGACGTCGATGTCGGCGACTTCCGCGCGGCCTTCCCCAACTTCGGTGGCGAGGCTGCGACCGGCGCGGGCTGGCGCAGCTTCACCATCGCGGCGTCCTCGGCGTGCGCGGCGGCCGGCCCGATCGCCACGCCGCAGGCGACAGTGGCCGAGAGCACGAGCCGCACGAGTCGCTGCATGCGTGCGATGGTGCGGGATCGAGCGGCCGCCGACAACGGAAACACACGGATGCCGTTGCCGATGGCAACGCAGTTCCCGGTGGCTGCTCGCTGCCCGGCGACCGGCACTGAGGCGGCCGGAGACCTCTGGCGCTCCGTGAGACGAAAACCGGCCAGATCGGAGCTTTATCGAACGATTACAATCATTTCTTCCGTGAGAGCCGATCGTGAGCCGGCTCACGAATTTCGTGGAGAGGTGACCTGCTAAGGTCCTCACGACCATGCTGCGCTTCGCCTTGCTCGCCGTCGCCCTGCTCGCCACTCCCGCTGCCTGTCACCGCGAACCGAAGCCGATGACGCCGAAGGAGGGCGAGCTGCCGCCGCTGCCGCCCGCATCGGGAACCGCCGTCGGCTACCTCGTCGACAACGCCGGCCAGCTCCAGCTGCGCGACGATCAGCTGACGACGCTCAAGCAGCTGGACACCAGCCTCGCGGCTCGCAACGACTCCCTCGACACGCAGCTCCGCGCGATGGAGCGTCCCGACGAGCAGCCCGCGGGCAAGAACGAGCCGCCACCGCGCCACAACAACGCGCCCGGCGCGCAGGTCAAGACGACCGGTGACGCGAGCAAGCTGCACGAAGCCAAGGCTGCGAACAGCCGCGATGCACTGACGAAGGCGTTCGCGATCCTCGACGCCGATCAGCAGACGATCGCGCGGCGCTTGCTCGACGAGCGCGGCGTCGCGCTCCCCGGCGCGTCGAGCCCGCCGCCGCCGCGCTCGGAGGAGAGCGGCGTCCCGCTCGAACCGTGACGCCGGCGGTGCCCGTGACGGCTGCCTGCGCCGCTTGACGGCATGCACGGATCCGCAGGTAGATTGCGCCGTGCGCAAGACCCTCCTCCTCTCCGCCGTCCTCGCCGCCTCGTGCGGCGGTTCCAAGACGCCCGACCCCGTCGAGCCGCCCTCCGGTGGCGACACCTCGCTGCCCTCCGGCGAGCCGACCTCCGGCACCCAGGGCAGCGACGGCGCGCGCCTCGTCGCGGAGGCCAAGCAGTTCGTCGTCACCGCAGATGCCGAGCTCCGCCGCGTGCTGGTCGCCGCGAACAACGCCGAGTGGGCGAACCAGACGGACATCACGCCCGCGCACGAGGACGCCGCGGCGAAGGCCAACCGCGTCGTCAACGACACGACCGCGGGGCTGATCAAGGCGGCGCGCACGTTCGACCGCGTGCTCGACAAGCTGGATCCCGCGACGCGCCGCCAGCTCCAGAACCTCGTCTACCAGATGACGGTGTCGACGCCGATCGCGCCGTCGCCCGAGGACCCGACGCAGGCCGAGGAGCTCGCGAAGATCGCCGCCGAGATGGGCTCGACGTACGGCAAGGGCAAGGTCTGCACCACGGTGAAGGGCAAGCAGGTCTGCAAGGACCTCGATGCGCTCTCGAAGATCATGCAGACGACGCGCAAGCCGGCCGAGGCGCTCGCGGCGTGGCAGGGCTGGCACGACACCGTCGGCCGCGCCGAGCGAGACCTCTACGTCCGTTACGTGCCGCTCGCGAACGCGGGCGCGCGCGCCATCGGCTTCGACAACGTCGCGCTGATGTGGAAGAGCGCGTACGACATGAGCCCCGATGCGTTCGAGGCGGAGACCGACCGCCTCTACAACCAGATGAAGCCGCTCTACGAGCAGCTCCACTGCTACACGCGGCGCAAGCTCAACAAGATGTACGGCGACAAGGTGGTCGCGAAGACCGGGCCGATGCCGGCGCACCTGCTCGGCAACATGTGGGCGCAGGCGTGGGGCTGGATGTACAAGGAGCTCGAGCCGTTCCCCGGCCAGCCGCCCGTCGACGTCACGCCCTCGCTCAAGAAGAGCGACGACAAGAAGATGGTGCGGATGGCCGAGGCCTTCTACACCTCGCTCGGGATGCCCGAGCTCCCGGCGACGTTCTGGGAGCGCTCGATGTTCCAGAAGGCCGCGGGCAAGGAAGCGGTCTGTCACGCGAGCGCGTGGGATGTCGGGTTCAACAACGACCTGCGCATCAAGATGTGCATCCAGAAGACGCACGAGGATCTCGACACGATCCACCACGAGCTCGGCCACAACTACTACCAGATGGCCTACCACCAGCTGCCGATCCTCCTGCAGAACGGCGCGAACGACGGCTTCCACGAGGCGATCGGCGACACCGTCGTCCTCTCGATGACGCCCGAGTACCTCAAGGAGAAGGGGCTGCTCGCGAAGGCCGTCAAGAACGACAAGCTCACGATCAACCGCCAGATGAACACCGCGCTCGAGAAGATCGCGTTCCTGCCGTGGGGCCTGCTCGTCGACAAGTGGCGGTGGGACGTGTTCTCGGGGAAGGTGAAGCCCGAGCAGTACAACGACCACTGGTGGGCGCTGCGCAAGCAGTACCAGGGCATCGTGCCGCCGGTGGCGCGCACCGCGGCTGACTTCGACGCGGGCGCGAAGTACCACGTGCCCGCGAACGTGCCCTACATGCGCTACTTCCTCGCGGCCGTCCTCCAGTTCCAGTTTCATCGCTCGCTCTGCAAGCAGGCCGGCCACACCGGTCCGCTCCACGAGTGCTCGATCTACAAGAACCAGGCGGCCGGCGACGCGTTCTGGAAGATGCTGCAGGCCGGCGCGACCAAGCCGTGGCAGGAGATCCTGTTCGACCTCACCGGCGAGAAGCAGATGGACGCGACCGCGATCCTCGAGTACTTCGCGCCGCTCCAGGGCTACCTCCAGGAGCAGAACAAGGGCCAGACCTGCGGCTGGTGATGCAGCCTGGTGACCGCGTCCGGTTGATCGGGATCCCGCCGGGCCTTCGCGACGAGGACGACCTCCAGACGCAGTCGCTGTTCGAGCAGTGCCTCGGGCACATCTTCACCGTGATCGCCCTCGATCACGTCGAGGGCCTGCCCTACCCGCTCGTCGAGCTCCACGTCGGCCACATCGATGGCGGGGAGGACTTCGCCCAGAGCATCTGGGTCGAGCCCGAGTATCTCCAGATCGAGCTGGCGACCTAGGACGCCAGCGTCCGCAGGAGCTTGCCCTTCTTGAACACCCACATGGTGTTGGGCTCGCCGGCGATCCAGGTCTCGTCGCGGGTCAGCGGCATGGTGGCGACGACCGCGACGCGGTCGGCCGGCGAGGTGACAGCGGCGAAGTCGATGCAGACGTCCTCGTCGCAGAGCGTGGCCTTCGCGAACGGCGCCTTGCGGATGAGGTAGTGGAGCTTCGTCGAGCAGCGCGCGAACAGCTGGCAGCCATCGCCGAGCAGCATGTTGAACGTGCCGTACGTGCCGATCTTGCCGGCGTGCTTGGCGACGGCCTCGGCGAGCTCGCCGTGCGACGGCGCGGACTTCGGGAAGTCGTGGTGGAGCGCGGCGAGCAGGTAGCAGAACGCGTGCTCGCTATCGGTGTTGCCGATCGGCGTGTAGCGGCCGAGCTTGAGCTCGCGGGCGCGCTTGACGGTGCCGTTGTGCGCGAACACGAAGTGGCGGCCCCAGAGCTCGCGCACGAACGGGTGCGTGTTCTTGAGCGCGACGTGGCCCCGCGTCTTCTTGCGGACATGCGCGATGGCGAGCAGCGTCTTGATCGGGTGCTCGCGCACGAACTGGGCGAGCGGCGAGTTGGCGGCGGGCTCGGGATCGAGGAACACCCGGGCGACGTTGCCCTCATAGAGAGCGAGCCCCCAGCCGTCCGAGTGAGGACCGTGCTTGCCGCCGCGGCTCGAGAGTCCGGCGAACGAGAAGGTGATGTCGGTCAGGACGTTGCACTCCATCCCGAGCAGCTCGCACATGCGAAGAGCAGTGTCGCACGCGGCCGGGATCGCGTGCACCGCGCGACGGGCCGCATCACGCGCCGCGCCCCGTGAGCACGGGCTTTGACGCCCAGGACATCAGGCACCAAGAAACCCGAGTGACCTGGCGAGGCGATCCGCCACCGGACGTTCAAGTGCATGGAATTGCTCAGCGCATACATGTGCTCCTGGTGGCATATGCGCTGCACATCGGACAGCCAGCACCCACCCTTCGTTCCGGAGAACCAGATGATGACCAAGAACCTGTCCTTCGCTCTCGCTCTGGCTCTCGGAGCCCTCGCCACGGGTTGCGCCGCGGATGCCGCCGATGATCAAGACGATGACGGTGGTGGCGGTGGTGGCGGCGGCGATGATGCGCCCCTGCCGCTCGATGCGACGGGCCGCTTCCAGATGCGCTCGAACTTCGATCTCGCCACCAACGCCCCCGGCAAGGTCGGCGAAGTGACGCGCGCGATCATCGACGCGACCGACAGCCCCGACGATCCGACGGGCTGGATCCTCGATCAGATGATCGCGAAGATGGGCAGCGGCACGTTCAAGACGGTGCTGCAGAACTCCAAGCCCTTCATCGCCGGCTACCTCAACGATCGCCTGCTCGACCTCGCTCCTGACTTCGTCTCGACGATGGTCCAGGTCGGCAATGACTTCGGTCAGATCTCGAAGAACTTCGGTCTCAACGAGACCCTCGATGTCACCAAGGCTGGCGCCGACTACACCTCGTCGCACACCGTGCTCGGCGCGCACTTCAAGATCGACAACATCGAGAGCGACCACCTGTTCGCCGATTTCCAGATCGAGAACATCGTCATCCCGACCGTCGGCGTGACGCTCGACCAGGCCGGCAAGCTCGGCATCGCCGACCACAAGGTCGCGGTCTCGTACGGCAAGATCCTCCGCGTCGGCCTCGACGGCGCGATCATCCCGATGATCGACCCGACCGCGGCGAACCTCGGCCAGCTCCTGCAGCACAAGGTCAACTGCCTCGCGGTCGGCGCCGCGGTGCGCGATGCGATCGCCAGCGTGATCGGCTACGGCGGCAGCGCCAGCACCTACCAGACCGCCTGCAACGCAGGCCTCGTCGCCGGCGCCAACCTGATCTACAGCAAGATCGCCGACATCGACGGCACCGCCCTCGAGCTCGGCATCACGGGCACCGCGCGGGCGCTCGACAAGAACAGCGACGGCAAGGTCGACTCGTTCCTGACGGGCGCGTGGAGCGGCAACCTGTCGTACGGCAACACGCCGGCCCCGCTCGCGGGCGCCACGTTCTACGGCGAGCGCATGTAACTCGTCCCGGTTCGACGAGCGGAGGATGGCTACCGGCCGGAGCATTGCTGCTCCGGCCGAACTTATTTTCGGGCCGCTGAGGCCGCCCCGGGCAGCCGCCGCGCCCTCGCCTTGAGGCCTTCGCGCCTCGTCGAGGGCACTGCGGTCACCGGTCACCACGATAGTTTCGCGACCCGACTCGTCGAGTTGCCGGTGACGCGTGCACCGAGTGCAAGTCGTTGATCGAGTTGCGGAGGTTGCACACGATCGGTGGCACACGCGCTGCACAACGGTTGCTCACCATCCTCGACGGAGAAAGCCACCATGATGACGCGCAGCAAGCTCACCGCCACCCTCCTGTTCACCGCGATCGCCGCCACGGGTTGCGCTGCCACCGTGGTCGATGACCCGAATGACGATCCGTCGAACCCCGACAACCCCGATGACGCGCCCGTCCCGCTGACGCCGGAAGGCCGGTTCTCGGTGCAGAGCGAGTTCGACCTCGCGACGAACGTCCCCGGCACCGCCGGCACGGTCGTCAACTACTTCATCAACGCGACGGACGATCCCGATGACCCGACGAAGTTCATCGTCGACGAGCTCATCAAGGCGCTGCCCGCCGGCTCGATCAAGAACACGGTCCAGAACAACGCGCCGTTCGTGACCGGGTACCTCAATGATCGGCTGCTCCAGATCGCCCCGAACTTCCTGACCAAGCTGATCGACGTCGGTGATGCGTTCGGTCAGGTCACGAAGCACTTCGGCACGCTCGAGACCCTCGAGATCAACGCGGCCGGCCAGGCCACGAAGCTCGTCACCGGCGTGCACTTCGAGATCGACCAGGTCCCGCTCGACTTCCTGTTCAAGGACTACGCGATGGCCGACGTCAAGGTCGAGGGCCTGCAGGTCACGCTGGAGCCGACCGGCAAGCTGTTGATCAGCCAGCACAAGCTCAACTTCTCCTACGGCACGCTGCTTCGCCTCGCGCTCGACAAGGCGGTCATCCCGATGATCGACCCGAGCGCGCAGAACCTCGGCGACATCCTGAAGAGCGCCGTCAACTGCCAGAAGGTCGGCCAGTTCGTCTACGAGTCGATCAACTTCGGCTCGGCGAGCACCTTCGAGTCGGCCTGCAACGCGGGCCTCACGGCGGCGTCGGTCGCGCTCTACAAGCAGCTCGAGAACATCGATGGCTCCGCCCTCGAGCTCGGCATGGCCGGCACCGCGCGCGGCGTCGACAAGAACCGCGATGGCAAGATGGACGACATCCAGACCGGCCTGTGGACGGGCAACCTCGGCTACGCCGGCACGCCCGCGCCGCTCGGCGAGGCGAAGTTCTTCGGGACCAAGCTGTAGCGCTCGCGTCGACCGACACGGAGGTCCACATCCAGATGGCCGCCTGCGGGCGGCCGTCTGCGTTTCGGCGCGTGCCCGGTCAGTACATCGAGCGGTCGGGGGCCGGGGCGCCGGCGTGCCGCTCGAGCTCGGCGTTGACGAAGCCGCCGATCAGCAGCGTGAGCACCGAGAGGTAGAACCACAGCAGGATCACGATCACGCTGCCGAACGCGCCGTACCAGAGATCGTAGTTCGCGACGCTGTCGACCCAGGCCGAGAGGCCGAGCGACGTGCCGACGAGCAGCAGCGTGCCGAGCATCGCGCCGGGCCAGACGTGGTGCTCGGTGCCGAGCTGGCGCGGCGATGGCGCGAAGCGGTAGAGCGCGAGCAGCGTCAGGAAGATCACGCCCATCAGGGCCGGCCAGCGCAGCCAGTAGGCGAACGCGTAGCCGTCGAGGCGGAGCAGTGCGAAGACGCCGGGGAGCGCGACGACGACGGTGAACATCAGCATCAAGCCGACGAGGGTGCCGGCCGCCATCGCGATCGTGACCACGAACTTCGCGAACGGCGCGCGCCGCTCGCGCACCCGGTACGCGCGGTTCAGCGAGTCGATCAGCGCGCGGGCAGCGCCGCGGGCGGAGAACAGCGCGACCAGCACGCTGACGCCGAGCGCAACGCCGAGCTCGCGGGTCGAGCTCGCGGCCTGGCGCTCGAGCTGGCCGGCGATGAACTTGACGACCTGCGCCGGCATCACCGTCTCGAGGCCGCGCACGTGGGAGTTGATCTCGCCGGGATCGGCGACCACCCCGTAGAGCGCGACGGCGGCGGCGAGCGTCGGCACGACCGCGAAGATCGCGAACAGCGCGGTGCCGCCGGCGAGGATCGGCATCTCGCCGAACAGCGCATCGCGCGCGGCGCGCAGCCAGTGCGCCAGCACGACATCGCTGGTGTTCAGCCACGTGTGCGCGCGGAGCAAGGGCCGGATCACACGGCGATCCTACGCCATTGCGTGCGCTACGATCGCCTCGTGATCGACACGCACTGCCACCTCGACGTCGCCGCCTTCGAGGCCGATCGCGAGGAGGTGGTGGCGCGGGCAACCCGAGCGGGCGTGATCGGCGTGCTCGTACCCGCGATCCGACCGCGCACGTGGGGCGCCCTCGGGGCGCTCGCCCGCCAGCATGCCGCCGTGGGCGTGCGCTGCGCGATCGGCATCCACCCGCAGATCGTGCACGAGCTCGAACCCGACGAGCGCTCGGGAGATCTGGTGCGGCGGATCGCCGACGTCGCGACCGAGGCTGGCGCGGTGGCGGTCGGCGAGTGCGGGCTCGACGGTGCGACGGCAGCTTCGGCGGCGGAGCGCGAGGTCCAGGCGACGATCTTCCGCGCGCACCTCCGCGCCGCGCGCGAGCTCGGCAAGCCGGTGGTGATCCACGTGTTCCGCGCCCACGACGCCGCGCCGCGGATCCTGCGCGAGGAGCGCGTCCACGAGGTCGGCGGCGTGCTCCACAGCTATTCGGGCGGCGCGGCGCTCGTCCCGGTCTACCGCGACCTCGGGCTCGCCTTCTCGTTCGCCGGCCCGATCACCTACGCCAACGCTCGCCGGCCGATCGAGGCCGCGCGCGCGATCCCCGCCGACCTCCTCCTCGTCGAGACCGACGCCCCCGATCAGGCCCCCGCCCCGCACCGCGGCGGCCGCTCCGAGCCCGCGTTCCTGCCCGCCGTGATCGCGGGCCTGGCCACCGCCCGCGCCACCTCCGCGGCGGAGATCGCGGCGTTGACCACGGCCAATGCGCGGCGGCTGTTCGGGGTGCCCGCGTGGCGTTAGTTGCGTTAGTGGAGGGCGTCCCCGTTCGGGGCGTCACGATCTCGCGCAGTTAGCGCGGTCGAGGTTGCGGTAGTGGAGGGCGTCCCTGGCTGCGTACAATGCGCCGATGCCGCATCGCCGCTTCGATCGTACCGCCCGCTTGCTCGGAGACCCCGGCGTCGAGCGGCTCGCGACCTCCACCGTGACCGTGTTCGGGATCGGCGGGGTCGGGTCGTTCGCCGCCGAGGCGCTCGTGCGGAGCGGGGTCGGTCGCGTGATCCTCGTCGACTACGATCGGATCTGCGTCACCAACGTCAACCGCCAGCTCCACGCGATGAAGGGCACGCTCGGCAAGTCCAAGGTGGCCGTGATGGCGGAGCGGCTCCGGCTGATCAATCCCGACGCGACGATCGAGGCGCGCCACGAGTTCTACAGCGCCGAGACGTCCGCGCGCCTGCTCGTCCCCGAGCCCGACGTCATCATCGACGCGATCGATAACGTCGCCGCGAAGATGCACCTGATCGCCACCTGCGTGCGAGACCGGCTGCGCCTGGTCTCCGCGATGGGCGCCGCCGCGCGGCTCGATCCCACCGCGGTCCGCGTCGCCGATCTCTCCGAGACGCGCGTCGACCCGTTCGCGCGCGAGCTCCGCCGGAACCTGCGCCGCAAGTACGACCTCGACTGCACGAAGCCGGTCGGGGTGTGGTCGGTCTACTCCGAGGAGCTGCCGATCGCACCGCAGCCCCTCGCCTACGATGACGGCGCGTTCGAGTGCGTCTGCCCGGGCGGCCAGAACGGGATGAACGACTGCGATCACAAGAACCGCGTGGAGGGCTCGGTCGCCTTCGTGCCGTCGGTGTTCGGCCTCACCGCCGCGTCGGTCGCGGTCAAGCTCCTCCTCGGCATGGCGCTGCCCCTGCCCCGCACGCCGGATCCCGACGCCGCACGCCCCACGCGACCGAACCGCCTGATCCCGACGCCGCCGAGTTAACATCACGCCATGTGGAGATGTCTCCTGCCGCTGATCGTCGCCGTGGGCTGCAAGGATGCGGCACCGACCGTCACGCGCACGAGCTGCGAGGTCCCGGTCGCGC
The DNA here is from genome assembly GCA_030857245.1 of Myxococcota bacterium. Classification (GTDB taxonomy): domain Bacteria; phylum Myxococcota_A; class Polyangia; order Haliangiales; family Haliangiaceae; genus JABFXX01. The sequence goes on along the minus strand of JALZOI010000216.1, from coordinate 407 downwards.
AGACGTGCGAGGACTACGCGAGCCAGACGCCGGTGTTCACGAAGAGCCGGCGCGAGGAGTGCGACGAGGTCAAGGGCACGTGGCGCACCGCCGCCTGCCCGACGGCGTCGCTCGCCGGCTCGTGCACCGAGGTCACGAAGAAGTGGACCCGGATCCGCCGCTACTACCAGGCGGCCCCGCCGGCGGACCCGGGCCCGGGCTCGGCCGCCGCGACGAGCGGTGCGGGCGCCGGCACGCAGTCGGCGCTCGAGCGACTCAGGGTCGAGTGCGGCGCGTACGGCACGTGGACCGCGGGCTCGTAGGCACCACGATCGCGATCGCGATCGCGGTCGCCCTCGGGGGGTGTCACGAAGCGCGGGAGACCCCGGCGGCGGCGCCGCCGCCCGAGCTCGCGAGCTACCTGCATG